>CANGNA010000033.1 GCA_947455215.1 Chitinophagaceae bacterium | reverse complement strand
TGATCAGCAATACTGTAACCGTGACCGTAAATACGGCATCAAGTTATTCGGTAGCAGTAGCAGAATCCGCACCGTTTTATCTTTATGATCCTGAAATTGGCGCTTACACCTATTGTGGCGTATCATATCCGCTTGAATTAAAGGCCTCAGGTACGATTCCTGCACCTACATACATATGGACGCCTTCTCTGACCTCTTACGGAGATGGAAATCAATATGCCGCACCTGCGCCAACAGCCACTACGAATTATACAGTATCAGCAACATATGGTTGTACTTATAAGGCCGTAGTAAAAGTTGTAGTTGCAAGCACAGATTGCACGCCATGTGATGCTTTTAGAGTGATGTCTCAAAATACATCTTTGTCAGCCCCAACTGGCTATTCTACAGATGGTATAGATAAGGTTCAGCCATTCCATACAATAATAGGCACTACTATGACTGCTACCACCGGAAGTACAAGTGTACCGGCAACCAACAACATTTATGTTGGAAACACCATCACGTTGTCCTCAGGCACTTACAGCAACAAAGTAATATGTGTTGGCAAAGACCTGGGGCTTAGAGTAAGTAGTTCATCCGATGTGGTATTGGATGCATGTCATATATTTTCACAGGGAACCTGTACTTGGAGTGGCATACGGGTATTCCCTGGTGCTACAAGCGGTACGCTTGAGGTGAAAAATAATACATTGATAGAAAATACGGGCAACTACAATACAAGTAATGCGGGCTCGGGAGCTGTGTATGTATATGCGCCGGCAATAAATGTTTCAGGGCCATCCAGCGGACCAGTTATAAACAGCCATGGAGCGATCTATAATAACAACTATTATGGTATATATGTAAATGGGTATTATAACAGCGGCACCGTTGCCGAATATCCTTTCAGTATCACCGATAACATTTTCACAACAGCCAATTTCAAAAACTATAACGATGGTGTAACTGCGGGCTCCGCACATTATTACCCTTTTAGTTGGCCGGCTAACGATTACTTGGGTCAGTCTTCTCTTACAACTACAAATTCTGGATTATCAAATCTGGCAACCTTTACAACCGGGATAACGCAATATGGAACGGCAATACAAGCAACCAATTGTATATCAACATCGGCCACAGGAAGTACGCCATATTCTTCTATCGTCGTTGGTGGCACCTCTGAAGGAACGGGTAATGTATTTGCTAACCTTAATAAAGGCATAAGTTTTTCTAAGACAAGCCTGAAAGCGTATAGAAATGTGTTTGATAATTTGTTGGTTAGCAGTATCGTAATGGATGCCAATAATGACAATACCGTACACTACCAGGCTCAGATCGGTGGCTCAGCAGAAAATGCTAATAATTTTTATATGTCTCCCGTAGCCTTTTCTACTACTAACGTTAGTGGTTCAGGGATTTACAATATTCTGTTTAGCTATAATGTTATTCAGTCGTCGTTGACATCAACCACCTATGGGGCTTCTATCAATGCCACGTCATACGATAATATTGATATATCGCATAATACCATTACCGGAGTGAAAAACCCTATCAAGATCATCTCAGCAACTTCTTCGACAGTTAGTTGGTCACATGGAGAATTACACGCCGACAATAACATCTTGAATAGTGCGAATGGTATTGCAATTGATATCGAGGAAAATCCTGTAGCTACATCGGCAGACAACCAAAATGGTAATGTAACGGCATGTGGTAATAGATGTACAGATGTTTATAATGGCATATATGTCTATAACTTTAAGTATATGCCTGTCAAAACAAGTAATAACCAGGTCAAAATAGCTCAGGCTGCATCCGGAACTCAATTTGGAATAAGATATAGGAGTAATCGTGCGTTATCAGCTACTTCTTCTATGCCTGCCGAGATCATATACAATAAGATAGTGGGGCCGGGGTATGCTACACCGGTGATGACAGGAGGTGACGGCGGTGGTCTGATCAATACAAGCACCCATATCGACGGTATCCACATGTACACTGGTGGAAGCAGTACTTATTCAGTCCTCGTTGCCAATAACTATGTAAACGAAGTGAATGTAGGCTTCCGTTTTGAGCAAATAAACTATGCAAAGTGGAAGAAGAATGTGATGGAAAATAATACATTCGGATATGTATTGGCAGTTAATTCAACTGGCCCTAGTGTAAAGGGGACGATTGGCCTGCAAGATGAATGTGAGCCTTCTGATAATCAATGGTTGGAAACGGCAGGCTCAGGGTTCCATTGGAATAATACAACAAATTTCCAAACTGCTGTTGGTACATTAAATCCTGCAACTACATCTCCCACTTCAATTTTATATGTGAGAAATACGCCGGAATGTAAACCAGTATACAATAAAGCATATTCGTCTAGTTGGGGAACCGGAGTAGCATATGGTACTGGTTCGTTAATTGATCTGTGCAGCGGTACTCCTTGCTCAATAATAGATAATTGCACTGTTACTCCGACGCGCGAAGATCCTAATGCAGATGGGACATCTGGCTGGGGTGCGAAGCCAGGCGAGGACAATAAGTTGATGGGTAAAGCACCTACTGTAGATTATCAGCTGTATCCTAACCCTACTAATGGTAAGGTGTTGATAAAAAGGCAGTCAGGAAACAATGATCCCATTGTTGTTAAAATATACAATACTCTTGGTAGTGTAGTTTACAATAATGTATTAACATTCAATGCGGCAACTGCAGAAATACCTGCACTGAATGTGACATCAGGGATTTACATCGTCGAGATCACAAGTTCGGATAATCAGCGTTTTACTACACGCTTGGTCATCCAGAACTAAAGATGGAGATTTGTGTTAAAAAAGAGGGTGTCTCAAACTATGAGGCACCCTCTTTTATTGCTGCAGAATACCGATTTTTACAGTGTTGAATCTGATCAAAAAACTACTCGACTGGTTCTTGCTCACCAGTATCTTCACGGCCTGTTGCGCCCTGAGCCTGTGTATGGCTACAGAGCGGCTTGTTAACGATAGCCGGCCCGAGCTGTTCAGCAAACTGCATGCGCTGGTGTTTGGGTGCTCTTTATTGGTTTATAACATTCACCCAGCCGTAAAGAAACGGGTCTCATCTACTATCGGCTTGCCCAGGCTTACTAAGCATCATCAGCCTGTATATGCGTCGCTGGCTGTTATTGGCATACTGTTGGCTGCCAGCGCACTGCCGGAAATGACGCCGAATATGTTCCTTGTTTGTGCACTGCTGGGTTTCATATCTTTTGCTTACACGTTGCCTATACTGCCGTTCAAGAAAAAGAAAAGGATACGAGATGTGGGGTGGCTGAAGATACTATCGCTCACTGCTGTGTGGACCATTGTTACATCGGTATTACCCATGCTTTACTGGCACGTAGGCGTTCAACGCTTTCCTTTCGAGATATTGCTTCGCGGTACGTTCATTTTTGTGCTCTGCATCATCTTCGATATCCGCGATGTGCAGGCCGATAAGAATAGTAACATCAACACGCTGCCGCACATCATAGGGCTGCCCAATAGCTACCGGCTCATGAATGCTGCATTGTTGCTGTTTGGTGTGTTGGGTATTGGCCAATATCTACGCCATCCGCTGTGGTACAGAATGGGGGCGGTCATCATCACAGCGGTGGTCACCAGGTTGGTAGCAGAATACCTGAAGACAAATAATACAGAACGTGCCTACCTGGTATATGCTGATGGAATGATGATGTTATATGCGCTATTGGTATTGCTGTTATGATATTAACGGAAGTGGAGTAGGGTAAGTGCCAGTTGCAACACGCCTATTATAAACCCGAACACGCCGCATATGGCCTCTACAAAACGGAACTCCTTCTTCATTACCGCAGACAGTATCTCTTCCAGCTTGTCTGATGAAAAGTTGGATACCTTCTCAGTTACCATTTTCTCTACATCCATCTTGGCCGACAAGTTGTCCGCGTATTTACCAATTACTTCCGGCAGCATCACGCGTATCTCTTCCATAAGGCCTTCCTTCACCTTGTCCAGCATACCCTGGCCTACGAACATGGATATCACCGGCAGCTTTTCTTTTAGTTTTTCGTTAAGGAAGGTATTTACGTGTTGCTCAATATCGGGCATTACTGCTTCCAGTTGGGCGGGGTCTTTTATCTGGCCGGCAATATCTTCAAAGTGTAGCAATTCATTGGCCACTACCTTGCCCAGTTTTGCCGCAAATATGTGCTGCCGCTTGGGGAAGATGCCCTGTATGGTAAGCCCGAAAATATGTATGGGTTTGCGGGGATTGAATAGCATGTAAAAAGCCAGCCATGTGGTGAACCAACCTATAAAGGCAGCTATAAATGGCTGTATCCAGATCGTTATATCATTCATAAAAAGTAGTAGCCAGACGTTAGTTGAGCGGCTGCAAAGGTAGTATAACTAACGGGTATTCATCATCCTGGGATACAGGTGCAGGTATACCTCGGCCCCTATCGGGGTATTCCCGTACACAGGGTTTAACTCTGCCGTAGGCATATATACGGTGGCCTGTGCACCAATTGCGGTGGTTACGCGCAATAGCGTGAATAGCTCGTAACTGGCTCCGAGCGTGAACGCGTTGATGTTATAATTTCTGTCAAGGTTATAATACCATGGGTCAAGGTTCAGTTCCAATGCAGTTTTTTGTACCCATTCGTAGCGGGCATACACTATTTTTTTCTTCAGCTTCAATGTGCCCTCAGCCAGGGCCGAATTAGATACCAGGCCGCTACTCTTTATCCGGTTCTGTCCCCACAATGCCGTGCCGGTTATGTACCGCCATTTATCCAGGGATCGGGTATAGGTAGCAGATGCTGTGGTCCGGATAATATCCTCGTCCGGGTGCAGTGTCTCCGGGCTTTTAATAAAGCCCTGCGATACCTGTACTGCCCAGTTATAGGTAGGGTTGAATGATACCCTGGCACTTCGGGAATCAAAACGCGGCTTGTCGAAGCCCAGGCGTTGTTCATCAGGTTCCCGGCCAGTGAACGACGATGCTTCTATCTTGAATTTGCCATAGCGCACGCCCAGCGTTGCTACCCCAAATGTTATATGCGTTGCATCGCTCCAATGGTGGCCCAGCGGTGCGTCGGGGTTGAACATGCCCGAAAGCCTGTGCATGAACGTCACCGGCCCTAAGGCTGGCTCTCCCGGATAGCCAACATATACATATGCATCGATTTTGGGAGAAAAGGCTTGTGCATAGCTTACAGACAATTCTGAAAAAAGGTCGTGCGGGTGTTGCCTGTCCACCAGCGGTTTGCCCTGCCACGACTCCCCGGTCTGGAAGAGTAACGGGTAGCCGTCGCCGCCGGCTATCAGGGCATCGGTAGAGAACATGGTATTAAAATGGAACAGGCCGTAGTCGCCCACTTTGCGCTGCCCCATGAACATCAGCATATCCGGCGCATCATATTTTTCTGCCCCCCTGGTGCCTACGCTCAATACATCTTGTTTGTTGTATCGTAGAAATATATCCCCGCTCACCATAAACACCCAGTTGCGGGCACGTATCATTTGCCCGTACAGGTAAGATGCGTCTGGTTGCCAGCTGGTGCCGGAGCCGTTCCGCGTCATTGGCAGGTATAAAGAGTAGGCGCTCGACATCCGGATCATGGGCTGCTTCATGGCATGGAAGCCCATATGGTCTGCATCATCTCCATCATCTTTTTTGTCATCCTCATCATCTTTATCCTCATCGTCGGTATGCTGGTGCACGGGCGGCTTCCTGTCGCTTTGAGCAAACGCACAAGTTCCGGTAAGCAGTAAGACACTCAGCAATAATTTGCGCATAACTTAAAGAGAAGTATCACATAAGAAACGTACCACCGCTATTGGCAGCAGCTTTTCCTGAAGAATCTTCCGAGCCATTTCATCAGCTGCTTCATGTTATAAAGGTAATACTGTTTATCGCTATATTTGTTAGCAAAGATGGGCTTATGAAATATTTCTACACTTTGTTGTTGCTCACGCTGCTGGCACACCATACATACGCCCAGATCACCTGGGATACCCCCCTTACTGTAACTACCGGCTCTGGTGCCAACCTGCATCCACGCGTAGCGCTTAACAGGAACGGAGATCCTTATGTGCTTTGGGGACAAACCGACACCCGGGCATTGTTCGCCATGTGGAACGGCACAGGATTTACAGCGCCGGTATCTCCCGGAGGCTCGTTACAGGTATTTGCACAGTCGTGGGCAGGCCCGGATATGGCTGCCTATGGTGATACCATATATGTAGTAATGAAACGTACACCTGAAACGTCTGTCCAGAATCATATGTACCTTGTTCGTTCTACAACTGGGGGAATGTCATTTGGTGATACAGTACGAATAGATAACTACGATACCAACGTGACCCGGTTTCCCGTTGTCACAACAGACAATACTGGCAACCCCGTTGTCGCATTTATGAGATTCAATAGTACCTTTGGCCAGGCTAAATATGTTACTACCCGCTCTGCAGATTGGGGCGCAACATTCTCAACACCTGTTCTCGCATCGATAGGTATGGCCGATGTGTGTGATTGTTGCCCGGCTTCTGTTCTTACCTCAGGCAGTACACAAGCGGTCTTGTTCCGCAATAATGTGAGCAATATAAGAGATAACTGGGTGGCCGTCTCATCCAATATTGGAACAAGCTACGCTACTAACAGAGTTATCGACACTACTTTGTGGATGCTCATGTCTTGTCCTTCGTCAGGCCCGGATGGGTTCATATTGGGAGACACTTTGTATTCTGTGTTCATGAGCGGCGCTTCGGGTTCGTCTATGGTATACTTCAGTAAAACAGATATCGCAACACTTAGTTCCACTACCACGCACAACTCAATTACAGGGCCCGTTTCTGGTGTTACTGCGCAAAACTACCCGCGTATAGCCAACAATGGAAGCCGGTCAATAGCTGTTTGGAAGCAGAGTTCCGGAGGCAGCGCTGCCGTTGCCTATGCTTACACAAGTAATGTTGCCGGCGGGATTTCCGGCTATGCGCTTATACCTGGTGCATCGGGTGGCGTGGAAAATGCAGATGTGGCTATCTCTGGTAATTATGTGCATGTGGTATGGCAGGATAATACTACTAATAAGGTGATGTATGTACGTGGCGCATTGCCGGCCGTTGGGGTAGGAGCCGACAAATTGCAGCAGGAGGTTACACTATACCCCAACGCCGCCTCTTCATACTTTTTTGTGGATGTACCGGGTGGTGGTAGTGTTGAAGCTTACCTGGTTGATGGAGGTGGACGCCGATTCCCATTGCAGCCCGAACTATCCAATGGACAGGTACGTTTTTCAGTAAGCGGATTAGCAACAGGAAATTATATCTTTAAAATGAAGGACAGTAACAATGGCTGGTCTACAGGTAAGTTACAGATCATAAGATAATTATACCTATAACCAACCCAAATATAACTGTTGTTTCGAGGCTTCAGCTTATCGGCTACAAATATTTGTAGATCGTAGCGAAGGAAAAGGCCGGCTATGCCGTCAAATAAACTGTGATGCGGAAATTACTGGTAATAGTGTCCATAGGTTTGGTTATAGGGCTGTTGTCTTTCAGAAGGACAAGCGATACCTATACGCCGAAAGGTTGGCCTAAACCTGTGTACGACTTCAAACATCATCCGCTTAGTCAGGAAAAGGTAGCGTTAGGGCGCAGGTTATTTGCAGAAACCTTGTTATCGAGAAACAATACTGTATCATGCGTCAGCTGCCACTTGCAGTATACAGCCTTTACTCATGCTGATCATACATTGAGTCATGGAATAGATGGCAGGATAGGTACCCGTAATTCACCCGCGCTTATGAACCTGGCGTGGAACAAGGAATTTATGTGGGATGGGGCGATCCATCATCTGGATGAGCAGGCCAAGGCACCCATTAGTAATGTGCTGGAGATGGATTGTAGTATGGATACGGTTGTCGCCAGGCTAAGTGCAAATGCCGAATACAAAGAGCTGTTCAGGAACGCATTTGGTGATACACTAATAACTGCTGACGAGGTGATGCAATCGTTGTCTCAGTTCATGCTCACCATGGTGAGCGCCAATGCTAAGTACGACAGGGTGATGAATGGCATTGATACTTTCAGCGAGCGTGAAGCACACGGGTATGCACTGTTCAAACAGCACTGTGCTGTCTGTCACAAAGAACCGCTGTTCACCAATGGCGAATTTGAAAATAATGGTTTGGTGCCCGATACATCGCTGAAAGATTATGGCCGCGCCAAGACAACCGGCAAAGCATCAGACTCGTTCAAGTACAAAGTGCCTACACTGCGCAATGTAGAGGTTTCTTACCCGTATATGCATGATGGTCGCTTCCGCAATTTGCAGATGGTACTGTTTCACTATAGCGAAAAGGTATACGCCAGCAGTACGTTATCGCGCAAGTTGCCTGGCAAATTATCGTTTACAGATAAGGAGCGCACAGACCTCGTGGTCTTCCTGCGCACCCTCACCGATGATACATTCCTCAGGGATAAGAAGTTTACCTACCTAAAGCAATAACCGATCTTTTCATTTTTTAAAAACAACATGCATGAAAAAGTTACTACTCCTGCTGTTGGCCAGCCCTGTCGCGGCCATAGCCCAGCCTAACATTGATTCGTGGATCATGAACCTGAATGGTAAGTTAGGCAGTTATTGGGATCAGACCGCAACCAGCGGACCGCCGAATTACGTCTTCACAGTATCTCCCGATTCTGCAGATGTATTGAAAATGTGTTACAATAGTGATACCATCTGGGTGCGTGCCCAAGGTCTTACCGATAATATGGGTAAGTATTTTAACCCCGGTAGCTGCCTGGCGCAGAATTATGTTTACCGTTTTCCCCGCAATCCTGCACCGGCAACCGGCACACATACCATATCTCCCAAGGTAGGCGCTATAGGTGCATTGCTGAATGGCATACCGGTATACGGCCTTACCAACGCAAAGTCGTGGAATGGCACAGACAATATCCCGGCACCGGGTGGTTTAGGTATATGGAATGTGGAAGTAGGCATGTCCGAAGGATTTGTGCTCGATACCGCATTTGGCGCACATCCGCAACAAGCTGGTGCTTATCATACACACACTACGCCATTTCGTTTTTACAGGCATGCACTTGCCGGCAAGCATTCTCCATTGGTTGGCTTTGCATTCGATGGTTATCCCATCTACGGCCCGAATGGTTATGTGAACGCTACAGATTCTACAAGTGGTGTCACTCGTATGAAGAGTGGTTATAGCCTCCGTAGTATTACCCAGCGCCATACACTGCCCGATGGTACTGCTCTTACCACTGCCCAATATGGGCCCGATGTAAGCACTACTTACCCTATTGGCTTTTACTGCGAGGATTACGAATGGCTGGCAGCCAATGGCGGCGACCTCGACCAATACAATGGTCGCTTTTGTGTAACACCGGAATATCCTGCCGGTACCTATGCATACTTTGTTACCACCGATGCTGCCGGCAATGCAGCCTTCCCATATTACTTAGGCATTTATTACTATGGCGTACCCGATGCGGCAAACCTGGTGCCTGTGCCTAATATCAGTATACCTTCAGGCGCTACCAGTTGTCTCTTGCCTGTAACTAATGGTGTTCAAAATGTATTGGCCGCAGGCAATCAGTTTGCCATCTATCCTAATCCCGCGTCAGATCATATTACGCTCACTACAACACCTGGTGTGTTCACGCATGTAGCCATATATGATCAGTTGGGTGCAGTAAAGTTACAAGCGGTATTAAGTGGCCCCAATACTGATCTCGGTACACAGTTAAGTACGGGTATATATTTCGTGAAGTGTTTCAACAATAACAATGGCGCTTCTGAAACAAAGAAGTTGGTGATACAATAAGTTAACTCTTGCAGTCAGTAAAATGTAAAAAGCTCCGCCGTCGCGGAGCTTTTTACATGATGACAGGGTAATAGTTAAAATGTACTCTATGACTTATTGTTTACATATACCGGCATTAACTCTCTATTATATCAGACGAATGTCATTTCTCAAATCTTGGGCTTTGTTAAAAAAATATTGAAAATCATCACTTACTCTATTTGTCGTAACTTTGAAGCCTATTAAGGGTTATGAAAAAAACGCATATAACATTGCTGCTCCTGGTAGTTGTTGCCATAGCAGCTATTTCTGCCACTTTTATCAATTTCAGCACTTACGAAACGTTCAACTCTGCTGCCAAAGAGCCGGGTAAGTCGTACCATGTTATGGGTTATTTCGATAAGGGCAAGGGTATTCATTATGATCCTAAGGCCGACCCTAACAAATTCACTTTTTATGCAACAGACAAGGCCGGTACGCAGCACGAGGTCATTTTCATCAATGGCGCACCTCCGCGCGATATCGACAAATCTGAACAGTTGGTGATGAAGGGCTATATGAAGGACAATACCTTCGTGTGCAGTGGTATCCAGATGAAGTGCCCGTCCAAATATAAAAAGGACATGGTAGTTGGCGAGGGCGCATAGTACTTCGCTAAACCAACAAACATGGTCATGGCGAGGAACGAAGCCATCTCACATGTGGACATATTCGTTTTACACAGGCTAAACAAACCATTTTCAGGTTTAACTTTTTGACTTTTGATTTAACAACTACATGGCTGCAGAATTTATAGGCGAACATCTTTTACCCGGCAAGCTGGGCTATTTATTCATCATCGTTTCTTTTGTAGCCGCATTATTCAGCACATTCACTTATTTCAAGGCAGCTTCTACCGAGAAAACTGATCTGAGCGGTAGCAATTCATGGCTGCGCCTGGCTCGTGGCGGTTTTATATTGCATACGCTGGCCATTATATGCATTTTCAGTACACTGTACTACGTTATCACCAATCATTTATTCGAATACCATTATGCCTGGTCGCATTCTTCTTATGATCTGCCCGGTAAATACCTTCTATCGTGTTTCTGGGAAGGGCAGGAGGGTAGTTTCATGCTCTGGATGTTCTGGCACAGCGTTATCGGGTTGGTAGTCATGCGCACCGCCGGTAAGCTGGAAAGCCGGACCATGGCTATTATTGCTATGGTACAGGTAATACTGGGCACCATGTTGCTGGGCCTGTATTTTGGCGATAGCATACAAATAGGCAGCAATCCTTTCAAGTTGCTGCGTCATGCCATGCAGGATGCACCGATCTTCTCGTCTCCTAATTACATGAACTTTATTAAGGATGGCAACGGCCTCAATATATCCCTGCAGAACTACTGGATGGTTATTCACCCTCCCGTACTTTTCCTTGGTTTCGCATTGTCGCTGGTGCCGTTTGCTTACTGTGTTGCTGCATTGTGGACCGGCGATTACAAATCTTTCATTAAACCCACTATTGCATGGTCGCTGCTGGGCGGCGCTGTGCTGGGTACCGGTATCATGATGGGCGGTGCATGGGCCTACGAGTCGCTCAACTTTGGCGGTTACTGGGCATGGGATCCGGTGGAGAATGCATCACTGGTGCCATGGCTGGTGCTTATAGCCGGTCTGCATACGTTACTTATATACAAGAGTACCGGTCGTGCATTATCTGCTACTATTATTTTCCTGTTGCTTAGCCACCTGCTCATCTGGTATTCCACCTTCCTTACCCGCACAGGTATATTGGGCAAAACATCGGTACATGCCTTTACCGGCGATGGTGAAGCACTTTATTACCACTTGCTGATAGTATTGGGCTGGCTGGCATTGATAGGTGTTGGTCTGCTATTGCTACGCTGGAAACAATTGCCACGCATCAAAACAGAAGAAACAACCCTCTCCCGCGAGTTCTGGATGTTCATCGGCTCCGCTGTGTTATGCATCTCAGCGGTAATGATCATTACCATTACATCGCTCCCTGTATGGGCGCCGCTGGCAAAAAAGATAACCGGTAAAGATTTTGCACCGCCATTAAATCCTGTGGCTACCTACAACAGTACACAGGTGTGGATAGCCATTATTATAGGCTTGCTGGCAGGCCTTACCTTGTTCATGAAGTATAAGCAGACCGATGCCGCCACTTTATGGAAGCGCATAGCTATTGTAGCCGGCATCTCTGTAGTAATGACGGTCCTTATTGGTTGGGGACAAAAGATCACTACGCCGCAATATGTGGTCATGTTGTTCACATCGTGCTTTGCTGTTGTGGCCAGCATCGCTTATGGCTTGCAGGTGCAGAAACTCAAGTTCCGCAACCTGGGTCCTAGTGTATCGCACTTTGGTTTTGGTGCTGTATTGTTGGGTATACTGCTATCGTCTTACAATAAGCACGCTATATCTATCAATACCACCGGCGAGGTACTGAACTTCGGAAAGGCCACTGCAGAGGAAGAGGCGAAGGAAAGCCGCGAGAACGAGTTGCTGCCCTTCGGTCGCGCTGTAGCCATGGGCGAATATTTTGCTACTTATATCGGCGATAGCAGCGTGCCCGGGAAAGACCGCCGCGTTTACTATAAGGTAAGGTTCGACAGGATGGATGCTACTGCTAAAAAAGTAGAGGAGCAGTTCATGCTCTATCCGGATGCCTTTATCAATCCTAAGGGCAATGAAAGTGGACTGAGCGCCAACCCTTCTACCAAGCACTATTGGAACAGGGATATCTTCACCTACATCAGCATGGCTACCGATAAGACCAAGGCCGATACCAGTTCTTACCACGAACACCAGGTCAAAAATCCGGGTGATACCATTTACCTCAAGGCAGGCTATATGGTGTTCAACGGGTTCAGGAAGAACGCACAGGATGCCCGCTATCCTGCAGGTCCCGATGATATAACTATCGCAGCCGATATTACCGCTTACGATGTGTATGGTGGCAGCCATAAAATGGCCCCGCTGTTCGTATTGCAGAACCGTGGCGAAAGTCTCTACAGGCTCGAAGATACGGTGAAACTCATGGACCTCTATGTGCGCTTCGACAACTTCAACGTTAAGTCGCCCGAAGATATCTCGGCCAGTATCCAAACCAAACAAACAGACCCAATGGATGATTTTATAGTGCTCAAAGCCCTGGTGTTCCCCTACATCAATGTGCTGTGGCTGGGGGTCATCATTATGGTGTTCGGCTTCTTTATCAGCATTGGTAAGTTGATCACCACAGGTGGCAAAACCCGCACCGGTGTGCTGAAGGCCGAGTAGCTGCCTGGTAATTTATCTGTAAACGCTTATTTTTTTCTTTTTTTACCTCAGTGTGCGTATATTTGCGCTCCCGAAAGGGAAATACCTCAGTAATACAAAGATGCGGCGATGGCGAAATTGGTAGACGCACTACTTTGAGGTGGTAGCGCCTGTAACGGGCATGGGAGTTCGAATCTCCTTTGCCGCACATAACAAAAAAGGAACCTTTACGGTTCCTTTTTTGTTATCACTTTGTTCCGGTCTTATTCATCCTTTCCCTTCAGCAATACCAACTGCCCCCTATGATTGTCTAAGTGCAGCATACGGCTCACCAGCACATTCAGGCGGTTGCGATGCGGTTCCTTTGCAAAATCTTCTGCCGATACCGATGTGTGTCTTTGCAGCCAGTCTGCAGGCGTCAGTGCAGCCATCTTGCTATTAAGGCTGGCATTCACATCTTTCCAGTATTGCCTTAGCTGCGCGGGTGTCTGTTCGTAATCCTGTTTGCTGTCAGCCTCTTTTACATATGGTGCCAGCAGCGCCGGGTAGTGTGCCTCTCCAAGGCCCAGCAATGGTAGCATGGCATCATGCACGGCCGTCAGGTGGCCCAGCAGGTATATGCCGCGATTGCGCTTGGGTGCCACCTCCTGCATCAGCTGCTCATCGCTCAGGCTGTCTATCAGATCATTTGTTCTTTTCAGCGTAGTGTGCCAGTTGTCCAGCACTATCTTCTGCATCATTTCGTGTGGTTCCATTATGTGTGGTTTTTAATGTAAACTATACAAAAGTAGCCAGTGTGCGCTGCAAACATTTCTATAGGGCTATTGCTGTTCATCGCTATTCCCCCATCAGGTCGCGTATCACCACCGATGCCAGTACCGATCCAAATGTTGCCGGCAAATAAGAGATGGTGCCGTATGCCGATTTTTTAAAGTTGCTGCCATCCGTTAGCATCAGCGATTCCTTTATCGGCTCCTCCGGGGAGAACACCACCTTGATACCTTTATAAATACCGGCGCCCTTCAGGTTCTTACGTATCTGCTGGGCAAACGGGCACATATAGGTCTTCGATATGTCGGTAACCTTCAGCTGTGTAGGGTCCAGCTTGGCACCTGCCCCCATAGAGCTTACTATGCGCAGGCCCCTGGCGTACGCTGCTTTTATGAAGGTGAGCTTGGGTGTTATGCTGTCTATGGCATCAACCACATAATCAGGGTTCCCTTCCAGCAAGCCTTCAACTTTGTCAGGCATCACAAATTCTTTGATCACGTGCAGGTTGATCTCCGGGTTTATCGCGCGCAGGCGCTCACTCATAATGTCGGCCTTGCTTTGCCCGTGTGTGGTGGCAAGCGCCGGCAGTTGCCTGTTCCTGTTCGATGGGTCAACAACATCGCCATCTATGATGGTCATCTCGCCAATGCCCGATCGGCAAAGAAATTCAGCAGCAAAAGAGCCCACGCCGCCCATGCCTACCACCAGCACATGGGCATTCATCAGTTTTTCCAGTTTCTCCCTGCCTATCAATAGTTCGGTGCGCGAGAGCCATTGGGTATCGGTCATCATATATGGAATACGGTATTGAAGTTATTTGATACCTGCAAAATAAACGATTCCACGTCAGTATTGCGCAGTGCTGCCGCGGCGCTGTATATATCTGCTATGTCCACTTCCGCATCATCGGTCTCCAGCAATATCTTGTGTGCAGGTATCACGCTCAGTACCTGGGCCGCAGGCGAGTCTCTATTCAATATCGCCGCGCCAAACGACAGGTAAAAGCCCTGATCTATGAGCAGCTCCGCTACCGTATGCCGCTTATTGTAGCCGTGGAATACCACCGGCACCTTAGGCTTGTTCTGTTTAAAAAGGTGTACTATCTCATTGTGGGCCTGCACGCAGTGTATTACCATGGGTTTGCCCAGCTTGTTGGCCAATTGTATATGGGCCACTAATACTTCTTCCTGTAGCGGCATTGGCGCGGCGGCAAGTTTGTCCAGGCCGCATTCGCCTATGGCCTTTACCGCATCTGTTTCTGCATGGACTGCCAAAAGGTCCATCTGGGCCTTATGGTCTTGCAGGTGCCAGGGATGCAGGCCAATGCTGTAATGCCGGCCGGCTTTCATCTGCTCAAAATCGCGGTACAGATTTTCAATAGTTATCGCCTCGCTGACAGGCGGGCGGTGCGAGTGTACATTAAAATATGTTCCCATGGCCCCTAAAGTTACTTACCACAAGTTACACACATTATACCGGGTTCGGTGTGATAATAGCGTTAAAGTGATACCGAAATAGGGTAGGTTAAAAAACTGATTCAAGACCGTCAATTCTGTAAATCCTCAAATTCTGGCCAATTCTGATTCAGACAAAAAATACTCCTGATACTGCAAATACGGACCATACTGATTCAGACATCTACCGCCCCAACAATCACAGTTCTGTCAATCCTTACGATCTGACCATACTCATCGCGCCCATATTACTGCGCTGCCGTACCTTTGCCGCACCACTCAGCATACACATGGCTACATATAGCAACCTGCGCGCCATGCGCGCACTCATAAAGGCAAGTCTGCAGGCAATGTTCAAAAGCCCGTCGGCAGTTGTATTTACCATTGCCTTCCCGCTCACGCTCATCATCGTTTTCGGTTTCCTCCGCAATGGCTCAGGCTTTAGCATCAAGGTAGCTTCAGCGCCGGGTAGCGACACCACTGGCATGGCCTACCAGGTCCTCCGCCAGGTAGATGCTATAAAGTGGATGCCCGCAAAAGGTAAAGACAGCCTCACCAAAATGCTGCAGGAAGGCGATATTGTGGCCACGGTAATGATACAGCAGCAACCGGCAGGTGTGAAGCCTGAGTATAAAATATCGCTTACCGAATCCTCTGCCGAGTTGGCAAAAGCCAAACAACTGGAAAGCATCATCGCCAGCGTATTGCAGCAAACAGATCCGCAGATACGCCAACTACTATCAGACAAAGTGCAGATAGAGAGTAAGGTGGCAGAAATGAGAGAATACAAGCAGATCGATTTCATACTGCCGGGCCAGCTTAGCTTCTCCCTGTTAGCGTCAGGTGTGTTCGGTACCGCATTCGTATTCTTCAACCTGCGCCAGACATTAGTGCTGAAGCGCTTCTTTGCCACTCCGGTTCGCCGTGATACAATTGTTATTAGTGAAGGCATAGCCCGCGTACTGTTCCAGCTGATGGGCTCCATCATTATCATCGGTGTAGGCCATCTCGCATTTGGGTTTACATTGGCTCACGGCTTCGTTACCTTCTTCAATATGCTGGTAATGTGCGCACTTGGTTTGCTGATATTTATGGGTTTCGGTTTCATTGTCAGCGCCGTTGCCAAGAGCGAATCCACCATACCGCCTTTCGCCAACATGATCACCCTGCCGCAGTTTCTGCTGGGTGGCACCTTCTTCTCTGCAGACAACTTTCCGGCATGGCTGCGCCCGTTCTGCAAAGCTCTGCCACTTACCTATATGAACGACGCCCTGCGCAAGATATCCTTCGATGGTGCCAGCCTCTGGGACGTCCGCTTCGAAGTTGCCATCCTCCTCCTCTGGGGCATCATCATCTACGCCGTAGCCGGCAAAATATTTAAGTGGGAATAAGAATTCAATGGCTCATGGCTGAATGCTTAATGGCTCAATAAAACGTGCTGAAAGCGCTATTGTAGCCATCGTAATAAGCGCATATTCTCGAAAACGCATCATCCTCCACGATAGACCATTCATATGAAATGGTCATGGCGAGGAACAGCCTGTCCCGAACGCTTTCGGGAAAGCCATCTCACATCGCTACGTAGTCGTTTTGTGTTCTCACATAGTGTCACACTGAGCTTGTCGAAGTGCGACACGGACACGAGCGCTGTCATTGCAGGGACCGAAGCCTCGCAAGCATTTGGAGCGATAATAGCACTTCCCGGCACAAGGTCCCGCAGAATTGCGCTCGGGATAGCGTTCAGGTAAGCGTACATTCAGATGTAGAAAATATTGCGAAAGCAGATCACCCCCCTATCATAGCCATACTCTCATGCACCCCATCAGGGTGGGTAGCACGCTCAGCCTCATGCCCATCTTTGGCCTTGCCCGATACTGCGTGTACTATAGCGGCCTGCACTGCCACATCGGTTGCACCATTACGCAGCAGATCTTTCAGGTTGGTACCACCATTATCATACAGGCAGGTCTTTAAGGTGCCCTGTGGGGTAAGTCTTATGCGGTTGCAGGTGCCGCAGAAAGAGCGGGTATAGGCGGCTATAATGCCCACATCACCCTTATGGCCTGGTACCTGGTAATTATAAGAAGTACTGTTGGCGGGGTCAGTTATCTTTTGTAGGGTAGGGTAGTGCTGCTTTATCTCTTGCAGTATACGCATGTGGTCCCAGGCAAGCGTAGCGTAATGCTGTGCGCCGCCGTTAAAAGGCATCTCCTCTATAAAGCGCATACTTACAGGCAGGTCCTTGGTCAGGGCTACCAGCGGTGCAATATCCTGTATGTTCTTCCCTTCCATCACCACCGCATTTATCTTCACTTTTATGTCGTGCGCTATCAGGGTGTACATGGTCTCCAGTACCTTATCCAGTTCATCTCGGTGGGTAATGTCTACAAAGCGTTGCCGGTCCAGTGTGTCTAAGCTCAGGTTCACAGAGCGTATGCCCAGGCGTTTCAATTCCGGTACCAGCGGGGCGGTTACCACGCCATTGGTGGTAATGGTCAGTTCATCCAGCCCGTTAAGTGCCGATAGCTCTGCCAGGAAGGGTATAATGTCTTTCCGTACAAACGGCTCACCACCCGTTATCCGGATCTTGCTGATGCCCATACCCACCATCACACTGCACAGGCGCAGCATCTCTTCCCAGCTCAATAATTCAGAACGGTTCAGCCAGTTATTCCCTGTTTCGGGCATACAGTAAAAGCAGCGCAGATTGCACCTGTCTGTTACGGCCAGTCTTAAATAATTGATCTTTCTTCCGAATTTGTCTGTCAGCACCTCACAAAAGTAGTATATAAATGACTCAAGCGCTGATAAATGCTAATGCAAAGATTTATATAAGAGAATAGTGTATTGAATCAATGTCGTGACAAGAAAGAAGCGTTGGCCGAGCGAATGCGAGGAGCGGTCGAGCCAACCACAAGCACGCGCAGTCTAGCTACTTTGGCGCGCGGAGCGATTCGCCAAAGTGCCGCTTTCTTTTGTTACTTTTCTTTGCGGCAGCACAAAGAAAAGTAAAGAAGAGGTGGGCCGAATAACATAGTGACAAAGGGCATAACGAGAAAATAGGCGTAATTAGCCAACTACTATTGCCCGATAAATGCGTTTCATATACGCCCACAATTATTTTTTTCGCCCGAAACAGAGTAATTTCGATGCTCAAATTGTTTGTTGGGATGCAAATAGTACAGCAGATATTATTTATTATACTGGCCGGCGCGGCAATATTCTTATTCAGCAAAAAGGTAAAAGAGATATCACGGAACATCAACATGGGCCGCGATGAAGACCTGTCTGATAATAAAGACCAGCGCTGGAAGAACATGATATTACTGGCACTGGGCCAGAAGAAAATGTTCAAAAGGCCCATCCCCGCAGTATTGCACCTGTTGGTATACGTTGGCTTCATTCTCATCAATGTCGAAATACTCGAGATCATTGTTGATGGCCTGGCCGGCACACATCGCATTTTCCTGCCGTTCCTGGGTGGGCTCTATTCCTTCCTCATCGGCTTCTTTGAAGTGCTCGCCGCGTTAGTACTCATAGGCTGTGTATTCTTCCTGGCGCGCAGGAATATCCTTAAGCTCCGTCGCCTGAACATGAAGGAACTCAACGGCTGGCCTAAAAGTGATGCGAATCTCATCCTCATCACAGAGATCGTGCTGATGAGCATGCTGCTGACCATGAATGCAACCGACCTGGTATTGCAGACAAGGGGTGTAGAGCATTACCACCAGACCTCGCAGTTCATTGTTTCCGGCAACCTTACAGGGTTGTTCTCCGGCATGTCTACAGGCGCGCTTATAGCTTTAGAGCGCACCTGCTGGTGGCTACATATCATAGGCATATTCGCATTTCTTAATTATCTGCCATATTCCAAGCACCTGCATATCGTATTGGCTTTCCCTAATGCATACTTCGCTAAGCTCACCCCTAATGGGGAGATGAAGAATATGAAGGATATCCAGAACGAGGTATTGTACATGATGGAGCCAGATAAGGCGCCTGCCAATGCTGCGCCTGCAGAGCCACAGCGCTTTGGTGCCAAAGATGTAATGGATCTGAGCTGGAAGAACCTGCTCGATGCGTATTCCTGCACAGAATGTGGCCGCTGTACCGACTCTTGTCCTGCCAACCTCACCGGTAAATTGTTGTCTCCGCGTAAGATAATGATGGATACACGCGATCGCCTGGATGAGGTAGGAAAGAACATGGACGCTAACGGCGGTGAGTTCAAAGATGATGGTAAGTCGCTGCTGCACGGCTATATCTCTACCGAAGAGCTGCGCGCCTGCACCAGTTGTCAGGCATGTGTCGAAGCTTGCCCGGTAATGATCGATCCGCTGTCTATCATCCTCCAGCTGCGCCGCAACCTGGTAATGGAAGAAAGTAATGCACCACAGGAATGGAACATGATGTTTGGTAACATAGAGAACAACATGGCTCCATGGAAATTCAGCCCCGATGATCGCGATGCATGGGTGCAGGAACTGAACGGGTAATACTATCTTAGCTAATAAAAACTGGTCACAGCCACGGGTAATAGGGATCGTAATCATTTACCCAACGTCAGCAGCCCACCCACACCGGTCATGGCGAGGAACGACGCCATCTCACATCGGGATGTATTTGTTTTGTATCAAAAAATAGGTGTCTCTGCGAGGAACAGCCTGTCCCGAACGCTTTCGGAAAAGCAATCTCGCGTAAGGACGTATTCGTTTTGGTTGCGCTAACGCCACTTCCCTTTACCGTGTCTCGGCTCAGCCGAAGAAATGTCCTTTAGTCAAGAAGCATAAGGTCTGAAAGACCGAAAGATAACAGCCCGGGATGCAGTCCCGGGTAGATTAAAGAAGTTGGTCGAGCTCTGTAAGAGCGAAAGATACCCAACAGGACTCTTAAGTAAATATCACTGCCATTCAGGTTGTCATTTGCTAGAGACAGCCGGTGTCCAAAATGTTTTCGGAACAGGCACCGGACGTCGTCCGGATCAGTCCAAAGCACCCCTTACTTCTTCGGTGCCACCCAGCTATTATACACACCTTTGTATTGCTTCACTGCTTCCCGCAGTTGCAGGGTAGTGCCGTTAATGGCATTCAGGTCTATCTTGTCTACCTTAGAGAAGAGCACACAGTAGTTGTCCTTACCCACCTTCATCACCGGCGATTTTTCTATGTTGTACCCCTTGCCGCTTACATAACTGCTAAAATCGTTGCGTGCAGTGTCCGACGAGAAGCAGGCCGCAAACGTGATGGTTCTCGGCGTCGTCAGGCTGTCCCCGCTTTGCAGCATGGTGGTGATGTTGCGGTTATTGTCCATCCAGTTTTGGGTGGTGTCGTTAGGGAACAGGAAGGTCCTGTACGTCAGCCACAGCTCATCTTTTTTTATGGCCAGCGAGTAAGGGATACCCGGAAAGTTGCGCTTATACATGCGTTGTATAGCATTGCGCACTACCATGGTATCGCGCACATAATAGTAGTTATTGCGCTGGCCATTGTAGGTTACGGTGCCGGCCAGTATCTTACTCGTAGCCCCCATCAGGAAGTTGTCAGTAGCATCTAGTACCCGCTCCAGCTCTTCCATTTCGGCAGGCGCCGGAATGCCCGATGGCCCAACATTGGTTGTCTTAGGCCCGGTGATCACCAGGTAAGGGTAGCGGGAGTCTGGTGCCGAAAAGATCAGGTTCATATCCAGCATAATGGTAGCTGGCTTATCGTTCATCCTGGTTATGTAGGAATCCCACATTTCGTTTTGGGCATATACATGCTGTACTGTACATGTCAGTAAAATAGCCAGGAGCATTGTCGATGATCTGCCAAAACATTTGTTCATATATTGCAAACATACTCAACAACCTACCAAAGCAATGTTAAAAGCCGTAGGCAAGGAGGGCTATGTTATAATTTAGTTTCTCTTAAATAGTGGATTAATTCAAGCAGTTGTATATCTTTATACCTCAAAATAAAATCGATATGAAAAAGCTCATTTGCATGCTGGTAGCGCTCCTCGTTTTCGCTGGCCAGGGATCATTCGCACAAGACAAAAAAGCTACTGACAAGAAGGCTATGAAAGCAGAAAAGGCATCCGACAAAAAGAAGGCCGATGCACCTGCTGCTACTGAAAAGAAAGCTACCAAGCTGAAGAAGGACGGTACTCCTGATATGCGTTATAAAGACAATAAGGAAGCTGCAAAGGCTAAGCCTGCCGGCCCTATGAAGAAGGACGGTACACCTGATATGCGCCACAAAGCCAACAAAGAAGCAGCCAAGGGCAAAGAAGAAAAGAAAAAATAATGATGGTCCTGTACTTCACCGGTCAATAAATATTACGGGGATAGCAAAGCTGGAAGAGTGTATATGTCTTTTTTAGTTTTGCTATCTTTTTTGAATCATCACCTCTAAAAGCTAATTATGCGCTCTATAACGTTTTTTTCAGCAGTCATGCTGTCTTTGTTCATGCTGGCCTCTTGTGGCGGCGGAAAGGAGCAATGGGCTGTATACACTTCCGGTGAAGGTGGTTTCTCCGTCCGGATGCCCGGCAAGGTAGATAAGACCGATAAAACAGAAGTAACTCCTTTCGGTAAGCAAAAAACACATTTCGTCACCTGGAAGCCATCTGCTATGGCCATCAATAAGTTCAAGCTGTTCCAGGTAAGTTATACAGACTGCCCGCAGAAGTTCATTGCCGATACTGTATTGCTGGATGTGATGCTGGATAGTTCTATCCGTATGCGCTACCGCGACTTTACCGAAAAGGCCGACGTACAGGGTGAAAGAATTGAACTGAACGGATATCCCGGCAGGGCTTTTATCTATGATGGTAAAGACGACATCACCATAGTGAAGCAATGCATCACCAATGGCAGGAAATACGATCTTACTGTGATCGTAAAGAAAGATCAGGGTACCAACCCAGAGATCAGCGAGTTCTTTAACTCCTTTCAGGCATTGAAATAGTATACTACAATAGTCAATAACTAAAAAAGGTCTTGTGCTGGCACAAGACCTTTTTTTATGTGCTCTGGTACTTCCAGATTTCGACTCCTGACTTCTTTAGTTGTCGTACGTACGCGGTACCTTGGGGTCAGTAACTATAATGTAGTTGCCATTCTTCTTGTACTTGCTCCAGTCTATCTTCGGGAACGATTCATCGCTGCAGGTAGATACGACCATCTTCTTCAGCTTGGGGTTGTATTCGCCCAGCTGCTCCACTACCGCAAACCCCTCATCGCTATGGAAGCGGCCATTTACCTGCATGATCTTCTTACTCTTGTTAGCGCCTTTCTTCTTGTATTCGGCAATAGAATAGGCCATTGTAGCGTCCCACAGCGATTGGGCTGTTACCAGGTCGAAGCCACCCATGCCTGCCGGCATAGCGGGGGCCTTGGCAGTATCGCTGCCTGTGCTGTGTTCGCCCACGCCTGTCAGCTTCTCCAGGTATTTGCCGGTGGCTACCTTGTAGGGTAGTGGTGCAAAATTGTCTTTCGATGCATTGGGCAGCTTCTTCAGGTACTCCTGCCCCTTGCGGCCTGCCAGGTTGCTGTAGCGGCCCGCGGCGTTGGCGCAGATCACATCTATGCCGTTCGCTTTGGCAAACTCTACCATCGGCCTGTAGTCGCGGTAGTTGCTCCACGCACGCGCATCCTTTATAAATTGCTTTTCTTTGATGAAGCCCAGCAGGTACTCATTCATCACCGGTTGCACATCCCTTTCGAACATCTCCATAGATAAGGCCACATCGGGGTACTTATCAAATAATAGCGCGAACAGTGTATGCTCCAGGTAGTGCGTCACGCTGTCGTTGTGCTCTTCGCCAAAGAAGAGTACATCGTAGTTGATCAGGTCTTCGGCCACCACATTCAGCGGCACTTCCTTATCCAGCTTTACAGAATAGATACGGTAGTTGGCTTCCGACAATTGCGCCCAACTACATACCGACGACGCCAGCAGCGCCAAAGAAAAAAGGATACGTTTCATTTAACTCGTTTGTGTAAAGCTATGAATTGCCGCGAAATAAAGCACCCTTTTGACGTGTATCAAAAGGGTGCATAAATATTGTTGTTGTTTGAGGGGCTTTGCGCACTCTGCTTGCTTGAAAACCTCTTTGCGTACTTTGCGAGAACCGCCGCAACTAAGACTTGGCCAGCGATCCCTTCAGGAAGTCGATCACCTTTACCTCAGTAGCATCCAGTTCACGCATATCGGCCAGTATCACAGATACCCAGTCCGTCAGGTGTATCAGGTAGAAGGCCTTCTCCCAGTAACTCTTGCCCTCAGAGAATACCTCTACTATGTTCGGAGTATACTTTTTGAATATCTTCTTGTTGATCTCCATCCTGGTCTGCACACGCTCATAGTCGTCGTCGTTACGCAGCAGTATCACCACTTTGTCTTTGGCATCATCGCGCCAGCCTACCAGCTCGTTGTGGTTCATTTCCGGTATAGCACCATGCCAGCACAGCATCTTGCTGTTCTCGTTCAGCTGCTGGCGGAAGCGGATGGCCACGCCCTCGTAAGTAGCCGATGAGTAGATGATAGGCAGCTTGCCGAAGATCTTTTTAGCCAGTACTTTGGCCTTCTTCTGCGTATCTTTTTCAGCGGCCTTCATGCTTTTGATGGTGGCTGCTATCTCCTTTTCAAACTTGTTATCTATCAGGTTAAAATGGTTCAGCGTGTACAGTATCTGTATCAGCGAGTAGCCCAGGCAAGAGCGCGGCGGCATGCCTGCAGGCACCAGTATACAATCCAGTCCCTTCTTCTTCGCTATCTCGGCTATCTTACCACCCGATGTGATGCAGATAACGGTAGACTTCATCTTCAGGGCATGGTTCAGGGCTTCTACGGTCTCTTCCGTATTGCCGGAATAAGAACAAACGATAACCAATGAGCTCTTGCTGACAAATGCAGGCAGGAAGTAATCTTTATTCACTACAAAAGGCATCTTCAGTTGGTCGAACACGTAGTTCTGTACAATAGATCCGCCAATGCCGCTGCCGCCAAGGCCGGTAACTACCACATTGGTGAACGCTGCCTGTGGAGTAACAAAACGATGACTTTTTCCTATGATCAAACCCTCCTGAAGTTGGGTAGCAAATTCCTGTACTAACTTTTTCATGCTTATTTTTATCGTTTAATGTCCAAACATAGTAAAATTGGTATAAAGGGAGAACAATTAGCAGAAGAGTTTTTGCTAAAGAAAGGTTATACTATTATTAATAAAAACTGGCGCCATGGCAAAAAAGAGGTCGATATCATAGCCTTTAAAGATGATATACTGGCCATTGTAGAGGTAAAGACCCGCAGCGGTCTGGCCTTCGGCTTCCCCGAGGAGGCGGTGAATACCCGCAAACAGCAGCACCTGCGCGATGCCGCACTGGCCTTTGCCGACCAGCACCCACAATACCGCAACATCCGTTTCGACATCATCAGCGTATCCCTCAGCCGCGGCACCGTAACCGAGATCATCCACTTCGAAGAAGCGTTTTATTAGCTCTGGCTGGCCGTTGCGAGGTGTTATTCGGAAAAAGTGATCATTTGCTGATAACAGCTCACTACGGAGTGTCACACTGAGCTTGTCGAAGTGCGGCACGGACATAGGCTCTGCCACTACGCTCGTCCTCGTTTATAACGAGGATGCAGCGGCTCGGCGTTTGTAACGCCCGTCAGCGTAGCCATCCAACCACCCTCTTTGCGTCCTTTGCGGTAAAACTCCCCAAAATCAATTAACTTTAAAGCACAAGTGATACTACTTATGAAGAAAGTGTTAGCAGGGCTGCTGTTGAGCGGCCTCATCATACCCGCGCTCCGCGCACAGCAAAAGGCCACACAGACCGGCCTGTCTGCTCCTACCCTCCAGTACCTTAGCAGGGTAAAGAAGGCAGGCAAAGACAAGTTTGTGCCCGAATACGTGTACAAGATCATCAACGGTAAAAAGTACATCAGCGCCATGATAAAGGTGGGTGCCGATGTAGACCAGGCCGCGCTCGATGCCATGGGCGTATTTGTGGGCACACGTGCCGGCAATATATGGACGGTACAGGTGCCGCAGGACAAGGTGGAAGCCTTTACGCAGGTACAGGGCGTGGCATGGATAGATATGGACCTGCCTATGGTGCCGCTGCTCGACTCGGCAAGAAAGACCACCAAGGCCGATTCTGCACATATGGGTATATACCTGCCTATGCCCTATACGGGTAAGAACGTGGTGGCGGGTATTATAGATGCAGGCTTCGACTACAACCATACTACCTTTTACGATACCGGCCGCGGCCAGTACCGCATCAAGCGTGTATGGAACCAGAAGACCATGGGCACACCACCAAGTGGCTATGCCTATGGGCAAGAGCTTACCGATACCAACGCTATGAAGGCGGTAGGGTACGATACTACCATCACATCGCACGGCACACACGTGGCCGGTATAATGGCCGGTAGCGGCGTAGATGGCAGCGTAGGCGGCAAGTATCGCGGCTTTGCCTACGAGGCCGATATAGTGATGGTGGGCATCATGCCATCGCCGCTGCAGTGGATAAACACCGGTGTGAGTGATGTGGTAGATGGTATGAACTACATATACCACTATGCAACTACAGTAGGTAAGCCGGCCGTGGTGAACCTGAGCTGGGGCAGCACACTGGGCCCGCACGATGGCAACTCACTCTTCAGCCAGGCGGCCGATTTCCTTACAGGGCCGGGCAGGATATTTGTTTGCGCTGCGGGCAATAACGCAGAAGATACCGTGCACCTGCAGAAGACCTTTACGCTTACCGATACCATCATACACACATTCGTCAACTTCTCGCCATACCTGGATACTGCGCACCAGACAACCTATGTAGATGTGTGGGGCGATACCGTATCGTCTTACTGCATGAACGTAAGGCTGTATAACGGTGCTGTGGCTATAGACTCTACGGGCTGGGTATGCGTATCGGCCACAGGCAGCCAGGACTTTAACCTGATAGGCAGCAATGGCGATACCTGCATGGTCACCATCACTACAGTGGCTACAGAGTTCAACGGTAAGCCGCATGCCTTTATATACCTGCACAGCAAGGTGCACGATAAGATATGCCTGAGCACCCGCGGCTATGGCCGCATCAACATGTGGGAAGGCTATGTGCTGCCGCCTACAGGCTACTACGGCACGCTCTCCAGCAATGGCTATGCGTTTGCGCGCAGCGGCGATGCAGAGTATACCGTGTCAGACATTGGTTCCACACGCTCGGCGCTTACCGTGGCGGCTTACAATACCAAGCCACGCTATACCGATGTGAACGGCACCTCGCACACATTTACCGGTGCTGCACGTGGCAAGCTGGCACCTTTCTCCAGTCATGGTCCTACGGCCGATGGCCGTGTGAAGCCCGATATTGCGGCGCCCGGCTTTGCGGTGGCATCGTCCATCAGCTCTTACGATCCCAGCTTTTTGCCCGGCGGCAGCGATTACACCTACCTGGTGCAGACCCATGCCGATGCTGCCAGCGGCCGCAATGCAGGCTATGCTGTGTTTGCAGGCACCTCTATGGCATCGCCATGTGCCAGTGGTATAGTGGCCATGATGCTGCAGCAGAACCCATCGCTGACGCCTGATGAAGCCAAGAACATCATCAACGCAACAGCTATTAAAGACACGTTTACCAGCGTTACCCTGCCTGCCACCGGCAACTACCTGTGGGGCCATGGCAAGATCAATGCCTACAAGGCGCTGCGCTACATGGTGGGCAACCTCAGCGTAGCCAGCCAGGGCGCCGATGTTATGGATTGCGTACTGTATCCTAACCCCGGCCACGGCACCTTTACGCTCAGCTATACCGGCAAAGCCACCGACCAGCTGGATATCTGCGTGTACGACCTTACCGGCCGCATGGTATACTGCAATGCCTGGAGCGTACAGCCCGGCAGCAATCGCCGCGACCTGGACCTGACCAGCCTGCCAAAGGGCACCTACCTCACCAAGGTAAGCAGCCTTACTGGCAGCCATACTATTAAAACAGTTATTCAGTAATCAAGTTCCAAGTTCCAGGTTCTAAGAACCAAAATTCAAATTCCAGGGTTCAGGATACATGTTCCAAAATGCATATTTCAAAGCCCGCCATATGGTGGGCTTTTTTTGTCTGAATCACGATAGCCAGGATTTCAGGACAAGGAGGATATCTACATATTTTCGCGGGAGGTGAAGTTTATACATAGTGTCACACTGATCCCGTAGCATTACGGGACGAAGTGCGACACGGACACGGGCGCGCTAAGCTCACACTCTCCTCATTGCTAAAGAGGAGTACCCGCAGGGGGAGGTGATAGACCACACAAACAAAAAAAACACAACAAACCGGGTGTTGATAGTATTGAAAGTCAGCAGATTATAAAAACACAACCGGGTGTTTTTGCACCCACAGAGTGTCACGGTGAGCCTGTCGAATCCGCGACACGGACATAGGTGCGCTAAGCACACAAACAAAAAAAACACAACAAACCGGGTGTCGATAGCATTGAAAGCCAGCAGGTTATAAAAACGCAACCGGGTGTTTTGGGTATTATATCCCACAGAGTGTCACGGTGAGCCTGTCGAATCCGCGACACGGACACGGGTGCGCTAAGCACACACTCTCCTCTTTGCTAAAGAGGAGTACCCGCAGGGGGAGGTGATAGACCACACAAACAAAAAAACACAACAGACCGGGTGTTGATAGTATTGAAGGCCAGCAGGTTATAATAACGCAACCGGGTGTTTTTTTTGTTCCACAGAGTGTCACACTGAGCCTGTCGAAGTGCGACACGGACACGGGTGCGCTAAGCACACAAACAAAAAAAACAAACAAACCGGGTGTTGATAGTATTGAAAGTCAGCAGGTTATAAAAACACAACAGGGTGTTTTGCAGCCCAACGCATACAAGCGCAACTGCAAAAGAATAAGTGAAAGGGCAGTATGTCAAAGAGCGGGAAACACAACTGTTTCCGGCTGCAAATTGCGCCGGTTATAGTTACCTGCCAAATAGGTTTTTACTATGGGGTATAGGGTAGAGTAATTTGTGTATAAGTAGGCTGGGTAGGACTTTTTTTGGGGGGGGCTTCTGGTGGTATTTTGTGTTTGAATATTTGTGTCTTCGGGGAGTCTCTCCGTGCGCAGGTGGTAGCCTGGCGAGGACTCGCCGATATCGGGTGGGTGATTATTGCTGCTGACATGCTCGTGTTGTTATCGGCGAGTCCTCGCTACCGCACAAGGCTATGCTATGAGAGACTCCCCGAGGACAAGAACAATGAATGCAGATATGTTTTTTGGGAATTGATGATGAATTTATCCAGTAGCCATTTTCGCTGAACTCTTCCACATATATTCTGGGATAGGTTCATTTAATACCCATGTTATACTCATCGGCTTTTCGCCGTAATGATCTACGTATTTTGCCTCGCCTAAAAATACATACCCCATTGTATTGCCAAATTCATCTTCATTCGCTTCTCTCACAAAGAGCATAATTTTTTTACCAGTCTTATGTTGCTCAATATATGTGAGACCTTTGCCAGTATCGGATCTAGCAGAATTTTGAGATTGCCAGTGGAATAGAGTTTCATTTATGGCGTAGTCGTCATATAGGGTAGTAGGTGAGTATTCTTTTTCGCTTTTCTGTAGTGTTATGAACAATAACTCTGTGTTTTTTGAAGCGATGAAAATTACTCCTTCCCGCGATGATGATTTTTTGTTGAGTGAGCTTTCTTCGAACGCAGCACATATTTGATCTCTTGTATATCTACTGTACACTTTTAAAGGCATAGAGTACGCCAGATCTATATCCTTTTCTACGAAATCGATTCTATCAATTAACATCTCTATGAGTTCAATGATTTCGTTAGTTAGCGCATTGTTTCTTCCAATAGCCTCAATACTTTCCTGAATATTCAAGAACAGACTTGGATTTTGCCAAACGTCATAATAGAGCATTTGACACATCAGCTTTTCGTTGTCGTTTAGTTGATCATAGTTGATCTGAAAATTTCTTTTGGCGAAATTTAGTATGAAGTTCAGATAACTGTAGGATGTACAGGTTAACCATTTTAGAGAGATAGCTCTACTGATCTCCACTTCGTTCACAGTAGAGACATCTTGATTTAGTCCAGCTTCTCGTTTCAGAGAAGTAAAACAGTATTTGCTTTTATATAATTGTTGGAGTGAAATATTGTATAATTCAACGAAGTTTTTAAGCGTAAGCGGCCTATCAATGTTATACTGAAAGCTTCTGATTTTATCAATTAGTTGCCTTTTGTTCAAAGTAGTAGCCCGCTTGATATTTGATAGGATGTGCTCTTTTGCTTTTTTCTCCAAGATTATGGAACAATTGAGCGGCAGATGAGGAAAGTCATCTTCAATTTCTTTTTGCGTCGATGAATTGGTTTTTCCTATCAGCGCTCTGAACTTTTTTTCAAAATCATACTCCATTCGTGCATTCCCAACAAAATCTAGAACAGTTAGACAATCTTTCCCATTGGCTTTTCTTAAACCTCGTCCTAGCTGTTGTAAGAACACAGTCAGGCTTTCAGTAGGTCTCAGAAAAAGGACAGTATCAATTTCAGGAATATCTACACCCTCGTTAAAAATGTCTACTACAAACAGGTAGTTGATTTTTTTGTCTTTTAGTTGAAGTCGAACTTCCTCTCGCTCTACACTGTTGTCGCTAATAAGATATGTTGCTTTGAGGCCTATTTGATTAAACCCCTCGGCCATAAATCGTGCATGTTGTTGAGAAACGCAGAAACCTAGTGCTCGAACATCGTGAGGGTCTGTGAGGTAATTATTAAGGTTGTTGACTATTTCACCGAGACGCTGATTATTGCCAGTGTATAATGTCTCTAGCTCAGACTGTACGTACTTTCCTTTTTCCCATCGTACAGTTGATAAGTCTATGCTATCTGAAATGCCAAAGTAATGAAATGGGCAAAGTAGTTGTTGGTTCAATGCTTCTGGCAGCCTTATTTCAGCAGCTATAACATCGCAAAAATCAGAAAGGATATTCTCATTGTCCATTCTTTCGGGTGTGGCCGTAAGCCCCAATAAAATAGTTGGGGTAAAGCGCTGAATTATAGGGCGATAACTATTGGCGGCAATATGGTGTACTTCATCTATGACTATATAGTCGTAATAGTCGGCTGTTAGGTTTTTCGATGATAGCTGACTATTAAGTGTTTGAACTGATGCGAATACTCTATCTAGTTTTGTTGGGGTCATACCATCAACCCACAGCTCTCCGAAATTGGTGTCTTTTAATACTCCTCTAAAAGTACCCAAAGCTTGGAGCAATATCTCCTTTCTATGTGCTACAAATAGCAGGCGGGCATACTTATTTGTAGAAAGGAATCTCTGAAAGTCAAATGCTGCAATTACTGTTTTTCCGGTTCCTGTTGCTGCAACAATTAGATTTTTGAATCTATTGTGAATTTGTCTTTCTGCTATTAACTGCTCTAAAATCTCTTTTTGATAGTGGTGTGGAGTAATGTCAAAAAATGTTGTGTTTATAGATGTGCTTGCACGTTGTGCTTCAAGTGATGTTTTTAGCTTAATGACGTCTTTTGAAGAGTCGAATGTTTCGAAGGTGGCATCCTTCCAATAAGTCTCAAACGTTTTTTTGAACTTGTCAATAAGATGTCCGACTTCTTTTGTTGTTATTTTAATATTCCACTCCATCCCATTGGTGACAGCCGAACGAGATAAATTTGATGATCCTATGTAGCCGGTGTGAAATCCTGTATCTCGGATAAAAAGATAAGCTTTAGCATGCAATCTTTCTGCTTGAGTATTGTAAGATATTTTGATTTCCGTATTCCTTAGTTTAGATAACAGTTCTATTGCCTTAAGATCTGTGGCACCCATATAGGATGTGGTAATGATTTTCAGTTTGCCACCATTTTTGGTAAAATCTTCCAGCTCTTTATAAAAAATGCGAATGCCTGCAAATTTTATAAACGAAACGAGGAAGTATATTTTATTGGCAGATTGTATTTCCTTTTTTAGTTCACTTTCTAAAGTAATGCTAACGTTAGTAGCGCCACCTGTAAAAAGCTCACTTTGGGAGAAGCGAGTGTAGGGAGTTATTTTTTGTATGTGCTCAGCAATGTCGGCATGGTCGCTATTTATTTTTGAAATAACAGCGTTTAATATCCTTCCCTGAGTATCTATTAAATCATTAGAGAAATCGTTTGTAGACAGCCGATCGTTGAGCAACTGTAAAATTGAATTTGCAAGACCAATCTGGTTTTTAAGAAGATCATCGTCTTTTTTTATAGAGGAAAGGGCCTGTTTAATAAGGTCTGCGAGATATCGGCTTAGGTATTCTGCTGCCTCTGCTTTATCTATGGGGGTTTCCTTTATAAAATAGGTGTCGGTATCTAGCTGTTTAATGTGTTGGGCAACTAATTGATTAATCAGTTGTTCATAGAGTCCTAGTTTAAGTTCCATATTCTATAATGTAGTCGTTAAGGATGGGTACATCTGCTGGTGCCCAATCTAATTGGGTTAGTGTAGAGATATCCGCCCAAATATATTGTGCGTGTTCTGTAAGATTAATTACTCCGTCTTTGTGGGAAACTATGAATGGTATAAGGTTCACAATACTGTGTTCATACTCATGTGCATATGCAGTCATCCGTTTTATCACCTCGACTGTGATACCAAGTTCTTCCTTGAGTTCTCTGACTATACACTGCTCCTCCGTTTCGCCTACGTCTATTTTACCTCCAGGGAACTCCCATTTTAGGGGCAGCCTCATTTGTGCGCTGCGTTGAGCGACAAATACTTTCCCCCCATTTTGGATAATTGCGCAGGTGACGTGAATAGTTGGCTTATTCATGGGTGTACAAAATACCACTTTTTATGTTTTATCATAACGTGACTTAAAAGCAAATGTAGCCCGACGAGGTCCAGGTAGCTTTGCCGTATGAACATAAAGCTGATGTACCTGTACCGAGACGGTGCTAATTATAAGCAGTATGGAGAGGCTGTTTATTCGAACATAACGGGGCTGTCGTTGGCTTATATTAATACATTCTTAAAGGCCCGACTTATTGATGGGGAGTGGTTCTATGTAAAGGAATGGGGTTTGAAAGATCTGCATCATTATCCTTACGACCCTGATATTGACCATGATTATCACGAATTTGGCGATGTGGAAGAGACTGTTGAGGTGGTTACGAATGGTGATATAATGGATTTGCTTGTATTGTTGCAAAAAGGTGGTTAGCGCCACATAGCTTGGAGATTGCTTTCCTGCCAATGAGAGAGCCCATGTCCGTGTCGCCCTTCGACAGGCTCAGGGTGACACTCTGTGGGGTTAGGGTGGTGTTCCGGTTATTGGGGGGCAATGCCCCCGGGTGTGGTTTGTTGAGTTATACACATATTTACACCGCCTATAGCCCATTGGTAAATTCGATTTGGTGGGTGTGGGTATTGGGTGCACCTTGCACCGTGGGAGTAGCTGTGTTCCCGGCTCTTTGACATACCGTCCTTGTCACTATGTTTCATCGGCAGAAATGCCACCGGCAAAATTGCAGAAGTGGCAGAAATGTCCATATGGTGTTATTTTATACCTGTGGTATTTTTCAGCGGGTTGCTCGTGTTACTTCAAGTAGTTTCTGCCGGTGATGTTTAAAAAATGTTTTTCTGCAGTTGTGGCAATTCTATCACCTCCCCCTGCGCTTCGCTTGGGTACTCCTCTTTATCAAAGAGGAGAGTAGTTGCTTAGGGCCTCGTGTCCGTGTCCGCCTTTCGTCCCGTAATGCTACGGGATCACCGTGACACTCTTTGGGTTTGGGTGATACTCTGTGTTGGGTTTGGGTGGTCTATCACCTCCCCCTGCGCTTCGCTTGGGTACTCCTCTTTATCAAAGAGGAGAGTGGTTGCTTAGTGCCTCGTGTCCGTGTCGCCCTTCGGCAGGCTCAGGGTGACACTATGTTGTAGGTTGGGGTGACACACTTTGTGGCCACGTTGGGTGGGCATTCTCCTTGTTCTGAAATTCTGGCCAATTCTGATTCAGACCATTCAGGCCATCCTGATCGGCAACGTTTTCAACACTGTACTCCACAATGCTCATTATCATGATGTGCCGTGTTTAAATTTCGCTACTTTTGCCAAAATTTATATTGCTTGCGTAGCTGGTGGTGGAAAATATTGGGTGGCCTGTTGGTAGGTTATACGGTGGTGGGGGGTATCCTTATGCCCGTGCCCAGGCTCAACATTACTAACGAGACGATCCGTAACCTGTATTACCACGTGCCTATGTGGTTCACCATGATCGTGCTGTTTGCCGGCGCTTTTGGTTACTCCATAAAATATCTGCGCACCGGCGATCTTAAAGACGATATCTACGCCGTGCAGCTCACCAATACCGGTATCTTCTTCAGCATACTGGGCATGCTTACGGGCATGGAGTGGGCGCAGTATACGTGGGGCCAGGCATGGAGCAACGACCCCAAGCAGCTGTGTACTGCGCTGTGCATGCTTATTTACTTTGCCTATTCTATATTGCGCAACGGCATAAAAGACGATGACAAGCGCGCCAAGATAAGCGCCGTGTACAATGTGTTTGCCTTTGCCATGATGATACCGCTGCTATTTATAATGCCGCGCATGGTAGATAGCCTGCACCCCGGCAATGGCGGCAACCCCGCATTTGCCAAGTACGATCTGGACAGCGATATGCGCAAAGTATTTTACCTGGCGGTGCCGGGCTGGATATTGCTGGGCTGCTGGGTAGCCAGTCTTAAAATACGCACCAATTTGCTCACCTTTACCAAAGAAAACGAAGAGCTGTTCGATTTTGAAAAACGATAAGATGAAAGCAAGATATTCTTTAGCAACCTTAATATTTATATTGCTGGCAACCAATATATGCAGTGCACAAACAGAGATGGCCGATGCCATGCGTGCAAATGGAAAAATATATGTTGTTGTTGCCGTATTAGCAACTATATTTGCGGGAATTTTTGCGTATCTTATCGTCCTGGACAGGAAGATAACCAAGGCAGAAAAATTGATCAAATAAAACAATTATTAATTCTTAAACACAAAAAAAGTGGAAAATCAAGGTCACTACAGTTTTTTTCAGGGCGTAGAACGCAACTTTGATAAGGCGGCCAAGTACACTCGCTTTGAGGCGGGCATCCTGGAGCAGATCAAGGCTTGTAACTCAGTTTACCGCATGAAGTTCCCGGTAAGGATAGGCGATAATATCGAAGTTATCGAAGCTTACCGTGTACAGCACTCTCATCATAAACTGCCTTGTAAGGGTGGTATCCGTTACAGCATGGACGTGAACCAGGATGAGGTGATGGCGCTTGCTGCACTGATGACCTATAAGTGTGCTATCGTGAACGTTCCGTTTGGCGGTGGTAAGGGTGGTATCAAGATCGATCCTAAGAAGTATACAACCTTCGAATTGGAAAAGATCACCCGCCGTTACGCTTCTGAGCTGGTGAAGAAGAACTTCATAGGCCCCGGCATCGACGTTCCTGCTCCTGACTACGGTACAGGTGGCCGCGAAATGAGCTGGATAGTGGATACTTACGCTTCTCTGAAGCCAGGTGAAGTGGACGCACTGGCATGTATCACCGGTAAGCCTGTAACACAGGGCGGTGTACGTGGCCGTACTGAAGCTACAGGCCTGGGTATCTATTACGGTATCCGCGAAGTAGTAAGCATTAAAGAAGATATGGACAAGCTGGGCCTGACAACAGGTATAGCCGGTAAAAAAGTAATAGTACAGGGCCTGGGTAACGTGGGCTACCACGCTGCCAAGTTCTTCTACGACAACGGTGCTATCATTGTTGGCCTGGCAGAATACGAAGGTGGTATATACAATGCTGATGGTCTGGACCTGTATAAGGTTGTAGAACACCGCAAATCTACCGGCAGCATCCTGAACTTTGCAGGTGCTACCAACATGACCAACAGCTACGCTACCATGGAGCAGCCTTGCGATATCCTTATCCCTGCTGCACTGGAAAACGTGATCAACGAAGGTAACGCAGACCGCATCCAGGCCAAGATAATCGGCGAAGGTGCTAACGGCCCGCTGACGCCTGAAGCTGATGAGATACTGGGCAAGAAGGGTGTGATGATCATCCCGGACATGTACCTGAACGCAGGTGGTGTTACTGTATCTTACTTCGAGTGGCTGAAGAACCTGAGCCACGTACGTTTTGGCCGTATGGACAAGCGTTTCAGCGAAAACCAGAACACATCTATCCTGAATGCTGTTGAGAACCTGACCGGTAAGAAAGCAAGCGACACTGAGCGTAAGCAGATACAGCATGGTCCTGAGGAAGCTGACCTGGTTTACAGCGGCCTGGAAGATACCATGATCGGTTCTTACCACGAGATCCGCGATGAGTGGGTGAAGCTGGACCGCAAGGTTGATATGCGTACAGCAGCATTCGTAGTAGCCATCAACAAAGTTGGTGTGTCTTACGAAGAGCTGGGTATATTCCCATAGTAGATGAACTAGTTATAATACTGAAACGGACTGCTTTAGGGCAGTCCGTTTTGTTTTTGGTTGTGTTAAATAGCAGCGAACCCCATTCTTTGTGAGTAGTACATAGTATTATTTACTAAATTTACACTATGGTACGTACAGTGATAACCCCTGCTGATGTAGATGTGCACCTTACAATAGCTAAAGAGTATGTAGGGCGGCCTATTGAGATAACCTACCTGGCGCTTGATGAGTTAGATAAAGCGCCAGCATCCACAACTCGTAAAACGATGGCCGATTTCTGGAATGTACTATCAGATGATACAGCAGAAAAGCTTCGCTCAGAAATTGACAATATGCGTAGAGAATGGGAATAAGATGCCTTATTGATAGTAACGTTGTGATAGATTTTTGTAACGGAAAGCTATCTTACAACGGGCGGAAATTTCTTGTCGGCGTAGAGCCGGAGTTGTCAGTGATAACCAACATAGAGTTATTCGCGTCACCAAATATACCACAGGTCGAAAATGAGATGCTATATGCATTTGTGTCTATAGCCGTCGTACACCCCGTTACTACAGATCTGATAGACATTACGGTAAGAATCAGGAAAGAGAGGCGTATGAAACTACCTGATGCTATTATAGCTGCAACAGCGCTCTACTATAACCTGCCTCTTATTACCCGCAATGTCGGTGATTTTAAAAATATTGCTGATTTAAGAATTTACAACCCATACGATATGTAAGCAACTACTCCTGGTAGAAGCAGTGGCGGCAGCGGGGCTCGTAGATATCTTTTTCGTCTAATAACACCTGGCCGTCTATCTTGTGGATGCGGTAGGAGTAGTAGCCATCAACAAGGTTGGTGTGTCTTACGAAGAGCTGGGTATATTCCCATAGTAGATGAACTGCTTATTATATTGAATAAGTGCTCCCGGCAACACCGGGGGCACTTATCTTTTTAATAACCTGGTGCGTGTTGCAGCGTATATGGAAAATCTTATCAATTATATATCTTTGCCCGACACCTCGCAGATATGCTGTTCAACACCTTCAATTACCTTACTTTCCTACTATTTATTTTCCCGGTTTACTGGTTGTTGAACAGGAACTTAAAAGCGCAGAATACATTCATTTTGCTCTGCAGCTATTTTTTTTATGGCTGCTGGGACTATCGGTTTCTGTTCCTGCTCATCTTTTCTACCTACCTCGATTTTTTCACCGGCAAGAAGATATATGAGTCGGAAAGCAAGAGCCTGAAGAAGATGTGGCTGATCATAAGTGTCGGCATCAATCTGGGGTTCCTGGGTTTCTTTAAGTACTATAATTTCTTTGCCGACCAGGCTGCCACGCTTATAGAACTGATGGGCTTCAGAGCCAATATATGGACGCTGAAGCTGATATTGCCGGTAGGTATATCGTTCTACACCTTCCATGGCCTGTCTTACGTATTTGATATATACAATGACAAGTTCAAGCCCCGGGAGTCGTTCTTTGACTATGCGGTGTTTGTTTGCTTCTTCCCGCTGCTGGTTGCAGGGCCTATAGAAAGGGCCAGCCACCTGCTGCCCCAGGTAGAGCGGAAAAGAGTATTCAATTATAGTACGGCGATATTGGGGCTCAGGCAGATATTGTGGGGCCTGTTTAAAAAAGTGGTGATAGCAGATAACTGTGCTACTCATGCTAATAAGATATTTAATGACTATCAGCACTACAATGGATCCACGTTATTGGTGGGTGCTGTTTTCTTTGCCTTCCAGATCTATGGGGATTTCTCCGGTTATTCGGACATAGCGCTGGGCACAGCCAGGCTTTTTGGTTTTGAGCTGTTGAAGAACTTTTCTTACCCGTATTTTTCCAGAGACATAGCAGAATTCTGGCGCAGGTGGCATATGTCTTTATCTTCATGGTTCCGCGATTATCTGTATATACCCCTTGGTGGCAGTAAGGTGTCTAAACTAAAACAAGTGCGGAATACGTTCATCATATTCCTGGTAAGTGGCTTCTGGCACGGCGCTAACTGGACCTTTATTTTTTGGGGCTTTCTGAATGCCGTTTATTTTCTGCCCTTACTGCTGGCCAATAAAAACCGCAGCAATATGGGATTTGTAGACGAGGGCAGCCTGCAGCAAAAGTTAACAGATGGCGTCAAGATACTGATCACATTTTTCATGGTGACACTTGCCTGGATATTCTTCAGGGCAAAAACACTGTACCAGGCATTCGACTACGTATACAGGGTATTTGCAAAAGGCCTGCTGTCGCGGCCTGCTATTCTGCCGTGGGAATTATTGGCATTGATAGTTTTCTTTATGATGGTGGAATGGAGGGGCAGGCATTATGATTTTGCATTGGCTGGCTTTGGGCAGAAGCAGCCTGCTGTAATGCGCTATTCTTTTTATTACGTGGTTTTGCTGTTATTATTCGTTTATGCCTGTAAGAACCAGGAGTTTATTTACTTTCAATTTTAACGGCATATGAAGAAGTTTGTAACCAGGATCTTTTTGTTTTTGTTGCCGGTAGTAATAGTAGCTTATATCTCGGATGGTGTGATCACAAAGGCGATGAGACAATATGTGGCCGGAGATGGCAAGGTGTGGAACGATGTAATTGAGGGTAAGTTAAATTCTGACATTTATATATATGGCTCATCAAGAGCACAGAATCATTTCGATCCGGAAATACTGCAGGATACGCTTAATATGCCCGTATATAACCTGGGGTTGAATGGACTGAAATTCCTGATGGTAAAATGCCGGCACGACCTGGCAATGATGCACGGCAGGAAACCGAAAGAGATCATTTTGTCGTTGGATGTAACTTTGCTGGTTGCGCGCCGCGATCTTTTTAAGTACGAGATATTGATCCCGTTCATAAATGAGCCGATCGTAAGAAGGGCTACGATGAGATATGATGCCTTTGACCTGTATGATTATTACCTGCCAATGGTAAGATATACCGGGTGTAAAAAGGAATTAAAGGGTGCCTTAAAATATTTGTTTACACATGGTGCACAGCAGGACGATGGAATAAAAAGAGGCTACCGCACGAGGGCCGAGAGCTGGAACGGTGATTTTGAACGTGAGAGAGCGCGGAATGCAACCTATCGCGCCGAGGTAGATAGCGCAACCTATGCAGCGTTTGAAGCATTAATGCAGGAGGCGCTGCGTGATTCCATACGGTTGGTGATGGTCTATTCCCCTGAATACTATGAAATGAATAGCTACGTTACCAATGAAGACAGCATAGTAAATATATACAAGGCGTTTGCACAGAAATACAATGTTCCACTGCTAGATTATAGGACCGACACCTTGTGCAAAAGCAAAACATATTTCTATAATGCCATGCATATGAACACGAAAGGGACCGTGATCTTTAGCCGCCATTTGGCCAGTGATCTGAGAAAATTGCATGAGCAGCGAGGGTGGCCTGAGCAAAAGCATTAGTCCTGGTAGAAGCAATGCCTGCAGCGGGGCTCGTAGATGTCCTTTTCTCCCAACAGCACCTGGTCGTCGATCTTGGGAATGCGATAAGAGTAGTTGGCAAGGTCGCCGCAGCGCACGCATATGGCGTGTAGCTTGGTGATGTACTCGGCCCGGGAGAGCAGGGCAGGCATGGGGCCAAAAGGATTGCCCATGTAGTCCATATCGAGGCCGGCCACTATAACACGTACTCCGCTGAGCGCCAGTTTTTCGGCTACTTCAACAATGGCGGGATCGAAGAACTGGGCTTCGTCTATGCCCACCACATCCACACCTGAGGCCAGCAATAGTATATTGAACGGGCTATCTACCGGGGTAGAGCGCACGCGCGATGAGTCGTGAGAGACGATATCCTCGGGGTGGTAGCGGGTGTCTACGGCGGGTTTGAATATCTCGGCTTTAAGGCCGGCTATCTCCACGCGCTTCAGGCGCCTGATGAGTTCCTCGGTCTTACCGGAGAACATGCTGCCGGCTATCACTTCGATCCATCCTTTCTTTCTATTCCCTGAATATGGTTCTATAAACATTGTTGCTGTGTGTTTGGTTTGGTGGCGTTACTATAGATGATCAACCTATAGAAGTCCTAAAACGAATACGTCCGCTTGTGAGATGGCTTCGTTCCTCGCCATGACCGCCAGTTGTTGGGGGGCATACCGATGGTAAAAGTAAAGCCGGGCGTTAAATAATTATTACCCGGCGGGGAGTTTTTATCCCCAAAAGAGGGATAAAAAGGTGCTGGGTTTTAAGCAAAGCAAAGTTCTCGAACTTGTTGGCTTATTGCAGCAGGATGTTGTCTATGAGCCTGATCTCGCCTATTTTGGCGGCTATGAGCGCTACCATGGGGCGGGGCGGGTCGTAATTGTCCAGCAGCTGCAGTGTATTGGCATCGGCAAGGGCTATGTATTCGGTGGCAAAGCCTTTGGCCGTCAGCAGGTCGGTGCATTCTTTTTGGACAATAGGGAAGTTGCCGCTATCTTTTTTAGTTTGTATAGATACCAGGCACTGGTACAGCAGGCCTGCCAGGGCGCGCTGCGGATCGGTAAGGCGGCGGTTGCGCGAGCTCATGGCCAGACCATCCTGTTCGCGACTGGTGGGGCATATGATGATGCTGAGGTCGTTAAGTCCGAGTAATTCTTTCAGCTTAGTGATGATCATGCACTGCTGATAATCTTTCTGGCCTATGTACAGCCTACCTGGCTGTACAATATCGAGCAGTCGGCCCACTATCTGTCCCACACCCTTAAAGTGGCCGGGACGCTGTGCGCCTTCCAGTATGGTCTCCAGGTAGCCGAAGTCGTAGCTGGCCACAGTGTTGGTGCCGCCGGGGTACATTTCCTCTACCGAAGGCAGGAACAGGACATCGCAACCGGCCTGCAGGAGCATTTCTATATCTGCATCGGTAGAGACGGGGTATTTATCGTAGTCTTTTTTATCGTTGAACTGGGTAGGGTTGAGGAAGATGGAGCAAATGGTGAACATACCATCTTTTTTAGCTGCATTGATGAGGCTAATGTGGCCGGAATGCAGTGCGCCCATTGTGGGGATAAAGCCAATTTTGGGTGTGGTGATAGCCCTAAAACTGAGGAAATCCTGCAGCTGGGCGGCGGTTTTAAAAATAACCATTTTGATTTTTTTAATGAGAAGAGGTGCAAATTACGGTTGCAATTCAATATTTTCGTAATTTTGCAGACTATTTGTTATTTATTAATAATTAATCTAACGAATGTCAGCAGACACAAAGAAGCGTGTATTAATTATTGCCAATGAGTTATCTCCTTACACAGAGTTTACGGATTTTGCACATATCCTGAATAAACTGGCGATCAAAACTTTCGATTCGGGCCTAGAGATCCGTGTTATCATGCCTCGGTTCGGGGTTATTAACGAGCGCCGTCACAGGCTGCACGAAGTGGTTCGCCTATCGGGTATCAACGTTATCATTGACAAAGACGATTACCCATTGCAGATAAAGGTGGCATCGCTGCCGAGCGCAAGGCTGCAGGTATACTTTATGGACAATGAGGATTATTTTAAGCGCAAGTCTGTGTTCCGGGATGACCAGGATACCTTCTTTGATGATAATGCTGAAAGGATGATCTTCTTTTGTAAGAGCGCCCTGGAGACCGTTAAGAAATTTGGCTGGCCGCCACATGTTATCCATTGCCACGGCTGGATGACATCGCTGGCGCCGCTATACCTGAAGACCGCTTATAAGAAAGAACCGGTTTTTGGTTACAGTAAAGTAATATACACAGCGCAGTCGGACCAGTTTTCTGAGACCTTGAACCCGAACTTTGCCAAGAAGGCAATGATCAGCAGCGATATTAAGGAAAAGGACTTCGAACTATTCAAAGCGGGAACCAATGCAGCTCTTACCAAGGGTGGCAGTAAGTATGCCGATGTAGTGGTTGTGGGCTCTGAAGACTTAAGCGATGACGTGGCCGGCGAACTGAAGCCGAGCAAAACACGTAAGATCATTAAGTATGATGAGGCCTGGAAGGAGGATGTATCCTCTTTATTGGACATTTATAAAAGCTTAACAGAGTCTTAGTTTTTCTTTTAGCATCTTAGCGCTCTAAAATATAATAAGTTTGAATTCCCGGTTTGGTTTAAAGACAATAATAATATTGCTGGTTGCTGCTGTATTGGTTACAAGCGGCTGCCGGGAACATACGCTGATCAGCAGCTCGCTGTCGCCGGCAAGCGACACGGCGGGTGTACGCGCCGATACGCTGAGCTGTGTGACCCACAGCTTTTTCAGCAATGATGTAGTGACGAGTTTCAATGCATCGGGTGTGCCGGAGTATGCGGGTGTCGGCTCGATAACGGACTCTTTCTTTGGTACTACGGCGGGGTCTGCTTTCTTCCAGATAGCTAATTCGCAGGGGTTGACCAGTTTCCCTGCTGCAGATACCGTCGACTCTGTAATATTACAGTTGCCTTATTCGGGCTTCTCTTTCGGAGACACGGTGGATAAATCGCTGACGCAGTCTTTCCAGGTTTTTTATCTTGATGACACGCTGGGCTATAATACACTATACACACCAAGCTCTACCAAGGCGATCAATATTGCTACCCCTTTGAGTGATCCATTTGCTGTAAAGGTGAACCACCTGGGCGATTCGGTAACAGAGCACAGTGGTTCGAAGACCCATCCTGCATTGAGGATAAAACTGAAAACAGCCAACACGATGATCCGGCTGAGCAATGCGGTCAGCCTCAGTTCCAGCGCTACAGACCCTGCCACTGCATTTGTAAGTAATTTTAAGGGTGTCTGTGTGCGGCCAACTGATCCGCGAATAGCCGGTAAGGTGATGCCTTACTTTGTGTTGAACGGAAGCGACGACTATTCTAAGGCAGGCCTGCTGGTGTTTTATCACACAGCGGATCATCCGGATAGCGCGCAACATTTTGCATTTTCTCACGAACAATCGTTGTGTGCGCATTTCAACAACCTGACCAGGGGCTATAGCCGTTTCCCGCTGAACAATTTGTTCCAATCGATACAGGCGAATGACTCTATTGTTGCGCTGCAAAATCAGCCAGGAGCCACTATTGATGTAAAGATCTCAGGATTGAATTCTATACCTAAGGGTGTGGTGATCAATAAGGCAGAGTTGCAGTTGTCGGTAATACCATCGCTTACGTCATCGATATACGGCAGCCACGACCAGATATACCCAGTGGGTGTATCGGGTACTACATGGCCTGTGGGCAATACGGCAGGCAGTGAGTATACTGTGCTGGACCGCTGGCCATTATCGTCGACATCGGCATATGCCGTGCTGGATGGAACGCCGCATACTATTACTTATGGCAGCACGGGCATTACCACCTATACCATAGGGCTGCCCAGAGAAGTGATAGCCAGCATTGGCGCAGGAAATGATTCTTTGCACTACCATGTAAGGGGCACCCAGCTTATCTACGGCGCCTTCAGAACAATACTTGCCGGCGGAAATTATTCAGATCCGAGATACAGGGCAAAATTAATTGTAGTATATTCAACCTTAAAAAAATAACCCCATGTGTGGCATAGTTGGTTACATAGGTAACAGGCAGGCATATCCGATTTTGATAAAGGGCCTGAAGAGATTGGAGTATCGCGGATATGATAGTGCCGGTGTTGCGCTATTGAACGGCGGTATGACCGTGTTCAAGAAAGCCGGTAAGGTGAACGATCTGGAGACAGTGGTTGATATTAGTCATACCTCTGCTACCATTGGTATAGGCCATACCCGCTGGGCTACCCACGGGGAGCCCAATGACAGGAATGCGCATCCGCATGTGTCGCAGTCGGGCGAGTTGGCTATCATACATAATGGGATCATAGAAAACTATGCTTCTATAAAGGCTGAGTTGGAGAAAAGGGGCTATGTCTTTAAATCTGATACGGACACCGAAGTATTGGTGAATCTTATAGAAGAAGTAAAGAAAACAGAAAATACCAGCCTTGACAATGCGGTGCGTATAGCGCTGAACGAGGTTGTGGGTGCATATGCCATAGCCGTGCTGAACCTTAACAACCCAGACCAGCTGATAGCTGCGCGCAAGGGTAGCCCGCTGGTGCTTGGCATTGGTGACGCAGAATTCTTCATCGGTTCGGATGCATC
>CANGNA010000032.1 GCA_947455215.1 Chitinophagaceae bacterium | reverse complement strand
GCTTTGTTGGCAGTGGTGAATAAGTTGCTCAAACAGGCGTTTGCAGTCGCGATCAGTGGAGCAGACTATGACAAAAATTATTCAAAAAATACTTGTTTTTAAACACAGTTCATGGTGAGCCTGTCGAATCCATGGCACGGACATGGGTTATTTAGCGCCCCATGTCCGTGTCGCACTTCGACAAGCTCAGTGTGACACTCCGTAGGTGGACGCTACGGTCAGCTATGGTGTTAGCTACGGTTACGATATTTGCTTTGTTGTCTACCTGCTGACGTTACCTTATCAGCGTCACTTCTCCCTTATAGGTCACATTATCGCCGTTGGGGCGGGCTATGATCACCAGGTAGTAATATACGCCCATGTCCGCGGGCTGGCCGTTGTAGGTGCCATCCCAGCCTTTATTTACATCCCATGAATTGCTGAACACCACCTGGCCCCAGCGGTTAAATATATCGAACGATACCAGCTTGCTGTCTTTGATATTCCTGATACGGAATACATCGTTATGCCCGTCGCCATTGGGCGTAAAGGCGGTAGGGATGAGCACTGTGTCGGTATAGGTAACGGTGATGGTAACACGTGCTGTGTCGCTGCAACCATAAATGTTCATACCGGTAACTACATAAGTGGTGGTCTCGGTAGGGCGGGCTATGGGGTTGCGTATGTTAGGGTCTGATAACGAACCATCGTAAGGTGCCCACATATAGTAGGCGGCACCACTGGCTTCCAGCCTTATAGATGAGCCGTACACTATGGCCTGGTCTGGGGTAACGTTCGTAAGCGTAAGGCCGGGGTGTATCACCACATCAATAGTGGCAGCAATATCGCATATGCCATTGGTGGCTACGGCAGTATAGGTGCCGGAATTGGCTATGGTAGTATTGTAGATAATAGGGTTGGCAATGTTGGCGGTAAAGCCCAGCGGGCCTGTCCAGGTAAAGGTCACATTATCCATGCTGTCGGTAGCCAGCAGGCGCAGTGGTATGCCTTCGCACACAGGTGCGTTGGTGCTCAGTTGTGGTGGCGGTGGTGCACCGGGATCGACCAATACCACACTGCCGAAAGGTGCAGACAAACACCCAAAAGAAGATGCTGTAAAGTTAGTGTAAGTACCCGCTGCAAGGCCCGTGATAATAACATTGCCCGCTGCATTGGCCGTAAGCGTAACAGGTGTTGCTGCAACGCCCTGGTACTGGTAGCCTATGGTGTACGATACGCCCGGTGCTAACCCGGAAAGCGTAACAGTGCCATCGGGTACATGGCAGGCCGTTGGGTCGGTACTGCTGATGTTCGTGAAGTTCGGGATAGGGTGCACCACCACAACCACATAGGCGGGCGATGAGATGCAACCGTTCACCTCTGTAGTGGCTGAGTATGCGCCTGCATTGGCTGCTGATGCAGGCGATAACACAGGATTTTGTAAGGCCGATGTAAAGCCACCGGGTCCGTTCCAGCTATAGGTAACGCCGGGTGTGGCGCAGGTAGCCGTGAGCGATAGTATCTCACCCGCGCATATAGGGCTGTTGCTGCCCAGTACAGGTGCATCGGGCGGTGGTGGCAGATTAAGTACTATAGGTCCGGGTATGGGGTTAGAGATACACCCACCCATAGCGGTAGCAATGATGTTGTTGACGATGCCGCCACCCAATCCGCTGATGATGACCTGACCCGCTGCATTGGCCGAAACCGTAACAGACATAGGCGCACCATTGAACAGGTAATCGATAGTGAACACATTGCCGGGGGATAGCCCGCCCAACACTATGCTGCCATCCTGGCTGATACAGGTGGTGGGGTTGGTTACCGCACCCAGTGTAATAGCAGGAGTAGTAAAGGAGGTGACGTTGACAATGCTGTAGCACGATGGTGACATAGCATAGGTAATGATGGATGTACCACCCGTAAGCGCGGTAATGACACCGCTGCTGCTTATGGTAACAATGGCAGGGTTGGCAGACGACCATGTGCCACCCGGAACCGAATTGGTGAGCGATGCACTGAAGCCCGTACACAGCGTGGTAGTGCCTGCTATGGCCGATGGGGTAGATACTATACTGATAACGGCGGTATCGGTGCAACCATTGGCAGTGGTATAGGTAATGGTGGCGGTGCCTGTAGCTATACCGGTTACCTCGCCCGTGGCTGCTATGGTGGCTATGGTGGTATCGCTGCTTACCCATGTGCCGCCCGGGGTGGCAGCATACAGCACCGATGTTGTGCCCAGGCATAGTGCAGTATTGCCGCTGATGGTGGCAGGTGGATATACTGTGATGTCTCTAACTGCAGTATCTAAAGTGCCGCATGCATCTGTAACAAATACAGAGTAGCTGGTGGTAGCAGCAGGTGTTACTGATATAGATGATGTGGTAGCCCCGCCGGGTGACCATGAGTAGCTATACGGCGGTGTACCATACACTGTATTGGTGATGAGCGATAATGTAGTGCCGGGGCATATGGCCGCAGGTGTGGGCGCTATGGTGATATTGAGCACGCGGCCTACCACGGTAATGGTAAGCGGCATGGTGGCTGTTATATACAGGTTAGAGCAGGGTGGTGCTGTAGCATAGTTCTGGTAAAAGTTCATGGTCACGTTCAGGTCGTAAGCAGAGCAGTTGACAGGTGGTATGCACGGTACAAGATCTGATATGAGCGATATATTGGCTCCGCCGCATGTGCCGGGCGTATATACCAGGCAATACCAGTAGTAGCCCGCCAGCCACGGGTTGCGGCAGGCACCTACAAAAAAGTCCATTGAGCCGTTGGCCATAAGCGCACCGCCACTGGCCAGGTATTCGAAGGTGAACTGTACGTCAGATATGGTGATGTCTGGCGGTACGGTGGCGGGGTTCAGTATCGAGCAGCCTGTTGTCCAGCCGGGGCTGTAGGTAGAGCCTGCTACCGATACTGACGTAGCAGCAGCCACCAGCGGATCTATAATAACAGGGTAGGCTGTTGCCGGGCGGTTCAGGAAGTCGCCCGGAAGGGCTATATCCACCGTGTTATCGGCACCTATGTAATACTCCAGGTTACGCAGGGTATGTTCGGCACTGTCTTTCTCAAAGGCTGTAGCGGCAGATATCACGTACTGCTTTTCGTCTTGCCTGTTGCGCACCTCCAGCACACCGGTGTAGTGGGTCTGGCCATTGGCATACAGGCTCAGGCCGTTATCCAGCTGCATGTGGTCTCTTACCAGCAGCTTGCCTGCTGCATAGGCAGGCATGGCCCTGTTGATCCAGAAGTTGGTCTTTACGGCGCCCCTGTTGGTGCGCAGCTCTATATCAATGCCGGGCCATGCATCGGTAACATATACGCCATCATCGCCTGCGGTATAGTTGTTCCAGCTGGCAGCGCCAAGGTCGGTGGTATGGCCGGTGCTATCCTCATACAGCAGGTGCAGGTTGTTGTTATAGCGTATGGCATTGCCAGCCTTGCCCAGTGTTACCGCTTCTATGCCCAGTGTGGCTATGGCTACAGGTACCTCTTGCGCGTAGGCGGCATATACCCCGTGTCCTGTCGGGTACAGGTCTTTACTTACAGAGCGCCACAGGCCGATACTATCGCGGTAGTGCATGGCCGCAGTGCTGGTTTGCGTGTATACCAGCGATGGGGTGTCTTTGTTGATGAACGTTTTGGTGAACTCCGTGCGCTTGCCCAAAGCCTCGTAGCAATTGGTGCAGGGGGCATAGCGATACAATACACCCAACTCGGGGTCTTGCTCATGACCCGCATTAGCAGCCAGCACCTGCGGACTTTTATCGGCAACACGGGCAGTAAAAGAAGTGTAGTTGAACTTACCCTCGCCCATACCGGGTTGGGCATGATGCTCCTGCGCCGCAAGCCCAAGGGTAGCAACACATAATAGGATAACAATAATAGACCTTAAGTAGCCTATACCTCTCATGCAGATGGATATATATGTTGATATTTCTGCAATATTAAGTATTAGTTGTTACATAAATTCTTGTCATAAGGAATATGACAATAGACTGGGTCTATGGGTGCTTACCAGTGCGTATAGGCTGATTTTTTATGTTACTACGCTTTGTGGAATAACAGCCGCTGTCCTGTCTTCAGACTGACAGCTATCGGGTTTGTGTCTTCGGGGAGTCTCTCAGTGCGCTGGCTTAGTGTGTAGCGAGGACTCGCCGATATCGGGTGGGCTACAGATGTTTGTTTATGGGCACGTACTGCACGTACCATGGTACGCGCTTTGCGAAATAACAGCCGCTGTCCTATCTTCAGACTGACAGCTATCGGGTGGGTAATTAAGCGCGGTTGTTATACATCGAAAACGAATACGTCCGCATGTGGGCTGTCAGTCAGGAGACAGGACAGCGGCACTTTAGTGTGTTGCACCGTTTTGAGCGGGGGCACCACAATAGCGAACCTGTGGTGTCATAGAAGGTACCCACTATAAAAATGAATAGTTATTCCTGCTGCGGTAGTTTTCTTAATTTGCGGGCATGAAAAACCGTTATTTCAGGTGGGCAGTTATCGGCGCTATTATAGGTGGTGTGAGTATTTACCGCCAATACAGCAACCATGTGCAGCATACCAGCGCAGAGTGGCTGTTGTTGCTGCTGGCCTACACAGGGGTGTTCGTGCTGTTGATGTTTGTGTTCACAGCCGCTATGAAAAAGTTGCAGAAGGATGCCCCAACCGATGTTAAGTAGCGTTGGTTATTTGTTCAGGTTCTTACTGCTAAAGTAAAAGGGCAACAGGTGCGCTGCATCTTCCACATATATCACCGGTCCGTCGGGGCTGCACATATACAGCGCTATTGGGGCGTTCTGCGCCAGCTGTGTTTCCAGTATGGTTTGCCTGCATATGCCGCATGGCGATAGCGGGGTAGCATTGGCTGCATTGTTGCTGGTATAGTTCACGGCCATGGCCAGTATCTGCTGCTGCTTATCCAGCGGGTTGATGCCCGACAGCAGTCCGCGTTCTGCACATATGCCTGCGGGGTAAGAAGCGTTCTCGTGGTTCGATCCTGTTTTTATAGAGCCATCGGCCAGCAATGCTGCTGCACCTACATGAAATTGTGAGTAAGGGGCGTAGGCGTAGTGCGTGGCCTTGCTAGCCTCAGCTATCAGTTCCTGTATGTGTGCCGGCAGTTGCGCTATGGTCGTCTGTTGAAAAGGAAAGGCGAATTGTTCCATAAAATCTAATATATAATGGTAAAAAAAAGGATAGCGGGTTGTTACCCCAGCTATCCTCCGGCAGGCAATAATAGCACTTTATATGATATAACGAGTGTTATTGCCGAAAATATAATGTGATTTTAAGATTCCTTTAATTTACCCAGTCGCACACAAATACATTGGTATCGTGCCCGCCGCCATTGTTGCGGTTAGAGCTAAAGATGAGCTTCTTGCCATCGGGCGAGAACATAGGGAAGGCATCAAAACTGTTATCGTGAGAGATGCGCTCCAGCCCGGTGCCGTCTATACCTACTATATACAGGTTGAAGGGGAAGCCGCGCTCATACTCGTAGTCTGATGCGAAGATGATATGCTTACCATCGGGTGTGAAAGACGGTGCCCAGTTGGCCTTGCCCAGTTTGGTTACCTGGTGGGCATCGCTGCCATCGGCATTGGCTACAAACACTTCCATTTTGGTGGGCATTACCAGTCCTTGTGCCAGCAGCTCTTTATATTCTTTTACTTCCTCATCGGTCTGCGGACGCGATGCGCGCCATACTATCTTCTTGCCATCGGGGCTGAAGCATGCACCACCATCGTAGCCGGTAGTATTGGTGATCTGCTTCACGTTGGTGCCGTCAATGTTCATGGTATAGATGTCTATATCGCCATTGCGCATGCTGGTGAATACTATCTTATCACCCTTGGGCGATACGGTGCCTTCCGCATCGTAGCCCGGTGTGTTGGTCAGGCGTTTGGTGATCTTGCCATTCAGGTCGGCCACAAAAATGTCGTACCCATCGTATATCGGCCATACATACTTCTTGATCACGCTACGGTCGGGCGTTGGCGGACAAGCTTCCGATGCCAGGTGGGTAGACGCATACAGGAAATGCTTCTTGTCGGGCATCAGGTAGGCACATGTAGTGCGGCCCTTGCCGGTGCTTACCAGTTTGTATTTGAACTTTTCTCCCGCCTTTTTAGGCAGCGTGCCGTAGAATATCTGGTCGCACGGTGTACCATCTGCAGGTGCCGTACGCTGGAAGGTGATGTGCTCATTATCAAAGCCAAAATAGGCTTCAGCATTATCGCCGCCAAAGGTCAGCTGGCGCATGTTCTTAAAATGCTTTTCGTCGGGGTAGGCCAGGCTTTTGGTCTCCTGGGCATATGTAGCAAGCGTAGCAGCAGTGGCCAATACGCTGAACAACAATTTTTTAGATCGCATAGAAGTGAGTTAGCGTTGCAAAGTAATTTAAAATCGGTCAATTTATCCAATGATCTAGAACAGCTCGTGTTCGCTGGCCAGGTATATCAGCTGGGCCAGTACGGCAGCGCCCAGTTTCAGTTCACGGTGGTTCACATTTTCAAACACGTCGTTATTGGTATGGTGCAGGTCAAAATAGCGCTGAGAGTCCGGTATCAGTGATGCGGCAGGCAGGTGCATGCGTTCCTGTATGGCGCTGATGTCCGATCCACCTTCTTCTATGCTGAAATCGTACACGCCGTAAGGCAGGAACAGGTCTTTATAAGCCTTTATCTTGTCCTTCTGGTCGTCCTTCATCTCCATGCCTATACCACGCGGACTAAAGCCACCGGCATCTGTTTCTATCACCAGGGCGTGCTGTTCTTTCTTAGCCACAGCCGAGTCGGCATAGGCAATGCCACCCTTTATGCCGTTCTCCTCATTCATGAACAATACGGCGCGGATGGTATACTTAGGCCGGATGCCCAGTGCCTTGTATATCCGCAGTACTTCTATAGACTGTGCGCAACCCGCACCATCGTCCTGTGCGCCTTCGCCTACGTCCCACGAGTCGAGGTGACCACCAACGGTTATTATCTTATCAGGGTATTTACTACCTTTTATCTCACCTATAACATTATAAGAGCGCACCATCTTGTCTTGCATATGGCATTCCGACTGCATCTTGCCGCTTACAGCGCCATGCTTGCACCATACCTCCAGCGAATCGGCAGAGTTATTACCTATGGCCATTTCGGGTATCTTCTTTACCGTATCAGCATAGCGCATGCTGCCGGTGTGTGGGAAATCGTCTTTGCCGGTAGATATAGAGCGGATGATCACCCCTGCCGCACCACGTGCTGATGCCATGGTAGGTGATGCCCAACGGTATTTCACCGCATCGCCATAGCCTTTGAAGGTAAACACGAAATCCTGCCTGAAACGGTAATTGAAGAAGATGATCTTGCCTTTTACCGCTTCATCGGGCAGCGCCTTAAATTCGGCCATATCGCCTACCATTACAATAGGGGCTTCCAGTACCTTGCCGCCCGTTCCCTCGCTATTACCCAGCGACAGGCAGGTCATTTTTTTATATTGCCCGTTGCCTGCTTTTATCATCAGGCTTTCTTTGCCGCGCTTCCAGTAGGGTACGTCGGCGGGTTGCAGCCATACACTATCTGCGCCTGTGGCCTTCATGTATTTCTCTCCCCATACTACTGCCTTTGCTGCCTCCGGCGATCCGCTGATGCGGTGACCTACGGTTTTGCACAACACCTTCAGGTTGTCGTAGCAGGTGCCATGCAGCAGGGCTTCATCGGCTATCTTCCTGAACATTACAGAGTCTTGCGCATAAGTGGCCGGCGCTATAAGCAGCGCAACGGCAGCAATAAAAGGTAATTTCATGGCTTAAAAGTAATGAGGAATTGCCAATATGTGCTTACCTCGCATCGGGTGATCTGCAAGAAGACCCTTACCGTACGATAAATTTTATTCGTTGCCCAAACAACCAGCAGCTGTTTTTTGTCATTGTATATCTGTAGTTTACCAGCTATATTTGTTTTATGAAGAAGATCCTTGTTCTGGCCGCAATGTGCGCTCCCATCATCTTGTTTACTCAATGTGCGCCTAAGCATGTGCCCAAAAGCGATAAGCCTACTTCCACCACTGCCAACGAGGTGACCGAGATGAAAGCTAAATACACCGAAACGCAGATAGCTGAGGGTAAAGCCATATTTGTAGGGTACTGCCAGAAATGCCACCAATTGTATCAGCCCACAGACTTCTCTGTAAAGAAATGGGATAAGATACTGCCGGAGATGAGCCAGAAAGCAGAGCTGAGCGCCGAGCAGGCAGCCAAAGTAAGGGCCTGGGTGGTAGTGAATGCCAAGCCGTAGGTCAATATTTTATTAATGCATTTCGTATACGTGTAAGCCGTACTTTTGCGCGGCTTATGATGAAATTTTTTGTTTGTTCCCTCGCACCACTACTAGCTGTAACGTCTGTTCTGGCCCAGGATACTACTGCTCAGAAGGCAGATCTGCATTTTCAGAGCACTTATATATATCAGTATAAACCAGGGTTTACCTCTGCCTACAATGGCCCCCACAGCATATCATCTGCTGAAGAAAAGCAGAACTCGCTTACCGCTACACTGTATTTTGGTGTAAAGCTGTGGCATGGCGCAGAATTGTACATCAACCCGGAACTGGCAGGTGGTAGTGGCCTCAGCGGTGCTTTCGGCATGGCCGGTTCTACCAATGGCGAGTCTTTCCGTGTAGGTGATCCGTCTCCATCTGTATATCTTGCCAGGGGGTATGTCAGGCAAACATTCCCACTCAGTAAGGCCTATTCCTGGAATGAAGATGGCCAGAACCAATTGATAACCAGGCAGCCGACGCGTTTCTTCCGTATTAGTGCGGGTAAATTCTCCCTGGGCGATTTCTTTGATAACAACAAGTTTGCCAATGGCCCCCGTACACAGTTCCTGAACTGGGCATTGATGAATAACAGTGCATGGGATTATTCTGCCAACCTGCGCGGATATACTGCAGGTGCTGTTTTATCGCTGAGGTGGGACAAGATGAGCTATTCCGTAGCTATGGCTGCTGAGCCTAAGGTAGCCAACGGTGCCGATCTGAACTATGATTACGGCAAGACCCACGGTATAGTAGGAGAGGTGGCCCGTGCCATTACTATTAATAAGCAGGAAGGTAATGTACGAGTGCTGATATACCAGAACACCGCCAATATGGGCATCTATAAAGATGCTATAGCTGCAACTACAGGCACGCCTGACGTGATAAGCACAGAACATAGCGGCCGCACCAAAACAGGATTTAGTATCAATGCAGATCAGCAACTGACCAATAATATAGGTGTGTTTGCCCGGGTAGGGTGGAATGATGGCAAAACCGAAACATGGGCATTTACCGAGGCAGATCGTACATTATCTGCCGGGGTGAATATAGATGGCCATCTCTGGCATCGCAACAATGACAATATAGGTGTAGCAGGCCTGCTGAATGGCTTGTCTGCGGATCACAAGAATTATCTGGCAGCGGGTGGCTTGGGCTTTCAGCTGGGCGATGGTGCTTTACAATACGCCCCGGAGATGATCACCGAGGTATATTACAGTTGCAAGCCGCTGGGCAGTGGGTTCTGGTTCTCATGCGATTACCAGTTTGCCGCGCATCCCGGCTATAATAAGTCGAGAGGGCCATTGAATGTGCTGTCCTTCCGTATGCACGTAGAGATCTGAGAAAAATCTCCCTGTTTTTTTGGTAGTTATGTGTAAATGCTTACCTTTGCAGTCCCAAAAAAGAGAAAATGGTTCTGTAGCTCAGTTGGTAGAGCAAATGACTCTTAATCATTGGGTCCAGGGTTCGAGCCCCTGCGGAACCACACAAAGCGCATTAAACACTGTTTGGTGCGCTTTTTTCATGTCTTCATTTGTTTGGTTGCCCGTCTGTATGCCTGTTAATGCCATTTTTTTCCATTCTGTAGTCTCATCTTTTTTGCCACTTATGCATCATAGCACTATTATCTGCGCACAGATAAGAATTAAAGTCATTCTGTTGTTGTTTTGTTAATAGAAAGTTGTAAATTTGCTGTGCGTTGTAAAAAAATATATTTGTTAAGCGTTTTTTTGTATTAATTATTTCGTCTTTTTATATGCGCTGTATGCTGTTGTGGTATAGGTAATTAACATCGATTTGTTGATTATTGACAGGTTATCCACATTTCGTCATTACAAAGAGAATAATCAATAATATTATTTTTTTACCCTTTTTTTGTTCGTTATATATTAATAAGATAGTTTTGCAGCAAATAGAAATTATATCCACTAATAAAAATAAGAGTTGTATGAGGTATTTATTACTAGCAGTAGTGTTGTTGGGTTTTAGTGTCACGGGTTTTTCCCAGAAGATGTATGCGCCTAACACAACCAATTCGCTCACCGGCGCGGCAACATACTGCCAGAACGCAACACCGGGGGTGCTTACCTACACGTACAACACGTGTAATTCTGGTTCTGGTACAGCTACCGGTACAGCACTTACTATCCAGTGGTTTTCAAATACGGTCAACTCAACTTCCGGAGGAACACTGCAAAGTACCACTTTTGTATCCAGCTCTACGTCTGCCACAGGTAACACTACGTTCCTGCCGTCTACAATAGATGTGGGTACTACCTATTATTATTGTGTGATCACGTGGGATGGCACCGGGTTGTGTAATACAAGCGGCAGCCTCACAAGCCCTGTAGCAGCGGTGGTTACAAATACATCTCCCGATGTTATTACAGGCACGCTATCTGCATGTGCAGGTACACTTACTACATTGTCTAACTCCGTACCTGGTGGCACATGGTCCAGTTCGGCCACTACCAAAGCATCTGTAAATTCATCTACCGGTGTTGTTAGCGCTATAGCATCAGGTACTGCGATCATCAGTTATTCTATAGGTTCATGCCGTTCAACAGCTACGTTCACTGTCAACGCCAATCCTGCTGCCATTACCGGTACCCAAACCATATGTCAGAACGCCACAACAACATTTGCCAATGCCACCGCAGGTGGCACATGGTCTACCCAGGATCCTTCAACAGCGTCTATCAATGCAAGCTCTCCGGTAACCATTACTGGTATTAACGCCGGAACAACTAATATAGTATATACATTGTCTACAGGTTGTTTCGCCACCAGGCCAATAACTGTCAATGTGGCACCTGCGGCTATTTCCGGTACGCTCAGGGCTTGTATCGGTACGCTTACTACACTTACCAACTCGGTTGCTGGTGGTACATGGGTCAGCACCACAACTACAAAAGCCACTATTGGTTCTTCTTCAGGTGTTGTTGGCGCAGTTTCTGCCGGTACTTCAGTAATTAGTTACTCCATCGGTTCCTGCCGCACTACAGCTGTATTTACCGTTAATGCCAATCCTGCGGTCATCAGCGGTACCCAAACTGTTTGCGAGGGTGCACTTACTACTTTTTCTGATGCAACAGCGGGAGGTACGTGGTCGTCTCTGGATAACTCAACCGCAACTGTAACGTCCTCATCTCCGGGTGTTATTACCGGTGTTCATGCGGGCAACACCACCATCTCATATACACTCTCCACAGGGTGCTTTGCTGTTCGTACCGTTACGGTTAATACAGCTCCTTCGGCTATTACAGGCACACTTAGTGCTTGTGTAGGTACACTTACTACGTTATCTAACGCTGTTGCCGGAGGTACCTGGACCAGTGCAACAACTACAAAAGCTACTGTTGGTTCATCCACAGGTGTAGTGGGGGCAGTTGCATCCGGTACTTCTCTTATCAGTTATTCTATAGGATCATGCCGCTCTACTGCTACTTTTACAGTTAATACCACACCTGCGGCTATAACCGGTACCAATGTTATTTGCGATGGCGCTGCTACTACTTTCAATAATACAGTTGCAGGTGGTACGTGGAGTATTACCGATCCTTCCATAGCATCTATAGGTGCAAGCACGCCGCTAACCATCACAGGAACAGATCCTGGTAATACTACTATTTCTTACACGATAGGTTCATGCGCAGTGTCAAGGGGGGTAACGGTCAATACAATGCCTGATGTCATAGTTGGCACACTCAACGCTTGTGTGGGTTCACCTACCACGCTTACGAACACCGTACCGGGCGGTACCTGGACCAGTGCAACAACTACCAAAGCTACGATCGGATCGTCTACAGGTATTGTTAGTCCGGTTTCGGCGGGCACATCTGTTATAAGTTACACCTTAGGTTCATGCCGTTCTACCGCTACATTCACCGTAAACACAACACCAGCTGCAATAACAGGTACTAATGTCATATGTAACGGTGCTGCTACTACTTTCACAAATGCAGTAGCAGGTGGTACGTGGAGCATTACTGATCCTTCTATTGCCTCTATAGGTGCAAGTACGCCACTTACTATTACCGGTACTAACCCCGGCAGTGCAACTGTTTCTTATACCATAGGGTCTTGTGCAGTAGGAAGGGGCTTAACGGTCAATACCGCACCTACAGCTATTACAGGTTCGCTAAGCGCCTGTGTGGGCACGCTCACAACACTTACTAACTCGGTAGCGGGCGGTACCTGGACAAGTGCCACAACTACAAGGGCTACCATTGGTGCTGCTACCGGTGTAGTAGGTGCCGTATCTGCCGGTACTTCGGTAATAAGTTATACTATAGGTTCTTGCCGCTCTACCGCAACCTTTACGGTTAATGCCAATCCTGCTGCCATTGCAGGTACCCTTACTGTGTGTGAGCAGAGTATCACCACCCTTACCGATGCAAGTGGCGGCGGTACCTGGTCTTCTGCCAATGAATCAACTGCTACCGTTAGTGGCGGCCTGGTTACGGGCGTTAATAGCGGCTCTGTGGTTATTTCTTATACTCTGCCAACAGGTTGCTTCGCTGTTAAAACAGTAACAGTTAACAACGCCCCTGATCCGATCTCCGGTTCGGCTACCGTCTGCAGGTCATCAACAACTACTTTGTCGGATGCCACTGCTAGCGGTGTTTGGTCATCGTCAAACAGCGCCGTTGCCAGCATTAACTCTTCTGGTGTAGTTACCGGAGTCAGCGCAGGAGCCGCTACAATATCTTATACATTCGGCTCTTGCCGTGCTACACTTCCTTTTACAGTACTTGCTCCGCCTGCGTCGATCACTGGTGGAACTGCCAGCATTTGTGAAAGTGACCAAACCACGTTCTCAGAAGCTGTTACAGGCGGCGCGTGGAGTTCTGCTGATCCGTCAATTGCTTCTGTAAATAGCGCTGGCCTTACCACAGGTATTAGCTATGGTACTACTACTATATCTTACGCTACAGGATGTGGTGCTCCGGCAACTAAAAGCCTTACTGTCAACAGAACACCAACTGCTTTCTCAGGTGCCCCGGTAGTATGCGAAAATGCTGTATCAACTTTAGGCAATAGTGATGCCGGAGGTACATGGTCTGGTGGTTCTCCATCGGTAGCCACTGTAGATGCAGCAGGCAATGTGTCGGGAGTTACAGCTGGTACTACTACTGTTACCTATACATTGGGTAGCTGTTCTGCCAGCGAAGTTGTTACTGTAAATCCAATGCCGTCTGCTATTTCTGGTAGTGATCTCATTTGTTCGGCCGCTCCTGCTACATTTACCGATGCTACCGTGGGTGGTAACTGGAGCACTACAGATGCAGCAGTTGCTACTGTTGATGCGTCGGGCGTTGTAACAGGTCTTACTACTGGTGCCGCAAATATCAGTTATACGGTCAGCTATGCAGCTGGTAGCTGTGCTGTCGGTTATCCTACTACTGTTCAGGCCACCCCTTCTTCTTTCTCTGGTTCATTTGCTGTTTGCGAAGGGGCTGTTACTACACTCACCAACAGCATCGCTGGTGGTGAGTGGTCAGGAGGATCTCTGTCAGTGGCCACGGTCGATGCCTCAGGTGCGGTTTATGGCATCACTTCAGGTACTACAGATGTAACTTATACTGTTAATGGTTGCGCTGCTTCCCAGTCTGTAACTGTCAATACTACACCAGCCGCAATATCTGGTAATGCACTTGTTTGTACAGAGTCTCCGCTTACTTTTACAGATGGGTCTGTAGGCGGTGCCTGGAGCTCTTCTAACGACGCTGTTGCTACTGTTGATGCGTCAGGTATTGTTTCGGGTGTATCTGCTGGCGCGGTTGATATTACCTATACACTTAATTATGCAGTAGGTAGCTGTTCGGTAACGTATCCTACCACTGTTAGTTCGCTGCCTGCTATGCCGGCCGAAGTAACGGGTAGTCCTGTTACTTTCTGTACAGGTACCACAGTTACCATGTCTGATGCTACGCCTTCCGGCACGTGGAGTTCGTCTGCCGCATCTGTTGCTACAGTTGACGCTGCCGGTGCAGTGGTGGGCCTTACAGGTGGTGCGGCTACTATTTCTTACTCATTTACTAACGAGTGTGGTACTGTAGCTGCTACCAAAGATGTAACCGTTGTTGATTACCCGGCTGCCGTTATTGCTGCCGCTCCGGTTACTTGTTATCATTATTCTTCTGATATTATATTTACAGGTACAGCTGGTGCTACCATTACGTACAAAGTTGATGGCGGTGCTGACCAGACTGCTGTACTTTCAGGCGGCAGCGTATCGCTCAACACCGGTGTTATAGTTTCATCACACACATACCAATTGGTGGAAGTGCATAATGCTACCTGTGCTACTACAATAGATACTACTGCTACTGTTACAACACAGCCTATGCAGTGGGTTGGCGGTTTATCAGGTCACGAAACAGACTGGTCTTATGGTGGTAACTGGTCTTGCGGCTTTGTGCCGGGTGATACTACCGATGTAACAATACCAGCGGGTACATTGTACAGCCCGTCAATACCGGACTTCGCATTTGCAGGTGCTAAAAATCTTACTATAGCATCAGGTGCGCAGATATCTATCGCGGGTACTCAACTATCCGTGAAAGGCACTTTGTCTAATAACGGGTCTATCACAGGTACCGGCCCCGTTGTGATGGCAGGCTCTTCTGCTCAAACCATCACGGGTTTTGGGCGTGTGAATAATATCAATTTCAACAATGCTGCCGGTGTCACTATCCCTACTGGGTCAAGGCTCACCGTTATCAAAAACCTTTCTATGTCCGCCGGTACACTTACCACCAGCGACAGCCTGGTGATGTACTCTGATGCTGCTTATACGGCTGCTATCGGTTCCATTTCATTTGGTGCGGCTATCTCGGGCAACGTAAAGATCATGCAGTATGTGCCGGGTGGTTATCGCAGGTATCGCTTCTGGTCACATCCGTTCTCATCATCTATCTCGCTGAGCCAGATACAGCAATACATCGATATCACTGGGCAGAGTGGTGCAACTAACGGATTTACTACGACATCAACCAACAATCCGTCATGTTTCCGCTATAACCCGCTGGTGGGTAACTCTTCTTTGGGTTCCGATCCGGGTTGGAGGGCCATCACTAAGATCAATGCATCAGCAGCTGATTCTAACCTTTTCCACACATTCCAGGGTTTGCGTTTGTTTATCCGCGGCATAAAAGGCCAGGGTCTTGGTTTCATTACAGAAACACCAAGTCCGGTTACGATCTCCATGGTGGGTGCAGTTAACCAGGGCGATCAGTTCATCACCCTGTCAAGAGGCGCTACAACATTGCAGGATTACAACATGATCGGCAACCCTTATCCGTCACCTGTAGATCTGGGTACAGTGATGTACAATGCTAAGCAGGCGGGTGTTGTCAATGGGTCTGCTTTCTACGTGTGGGATCCTTACCTGGGTGCAGGTGGCCAGTATATATCTGTTCCTATTGGCAGCGGTGGACCAACTCCATATTACATCCAGGCCAATACAGCCTTCCAGGTGCGCGTGGCGCATAACGGAGACATACTGACCTTTACAGAAGGTAATAAGTTTGGCCGCTATGATACGCTCCTGTTAAGGCAGGCACCTGAGTTCGTATCGCTTGAAATTTTTGATGCCAATGAGCACAAGTGGGACGAGCTGCGCGTTAAGTTCGACGACAAGGCTACTGATGTTGACGATAATACTGCCGATGCACACAAGCTTTGCGGACCAGACTTCAATCTCTATTCTTTGTCTGCTGATGGCCAGCGTCTTTCTATTGATGCCCGCCCGTACAGCGATGATATGATCATCCCTGTTGGTATTGCATCAGATTATAAGCAAGACTTCACCATAAGGGCTGCAGATGTGGTAACTCCGGGTGGCAAGCCTGTTTACCTGCACGACAGGCTCAAGGATAAGTATACCTTATTGGAGCCGGGTGCAGCATACAGCTTCACTATCGGTGCCGATAAGAGCACACAAGGCGATGCCCGCTTTGAACTGACCGCTAAGCCAGGTACAACCAAAACAACCGGTGTCAGCATTGCGCTTGCGCCTAACCCCGCTACAGATGCAGTAACCATCACGTATTCTTCTGCTAAGGAAGAGCAGTTATCTGTAAGGTTGCTGGACATCAATGGTGTGACCGTATATAGCTCAGACCTGGGTACAGTTAGCTCGGCTACTACATCTATCCCGGTTAAGTCTCTGGCTGCCGGTGTATACATGGTAGAAGTAACGCACGGTGCCGAAAAGATGGTTAAGCGCCTGGTTAAAGAATAAACGATCTCCGCTATATGAACGGGGATGCATAACAGCATCCCCGTTTTTTATTGCCCATATTCATTAAAAAAATCTAAAAATTTACGCCAAACAACTTGCCGACATTTGAATTATGCATATTTTTACAGCCCATACCTTTTGAATAATATACGCCCGTATTTTAGTTTTTAATTTCTAAATGACCATACTTATGCAACATCCTGAGGGCTACGTTAGCCACGAAATTGAACACGGTATTGCCACCATCGAATTTTTTCACCCCGCAAGTAATTCATTACCATCTGCTATTCTTAACGATCTGGCTAAAACGATCAACGACGTTGGTATAGACAACAGGGTGAAGGTTATTGTTCTGCGCAGCTCAGGCGAACGTGCTTTCTGTGCAGGTGCTTCTTTCGAAGAATTGATGGCGGTAAGCAATGCTGAGCAGGGCACAAAGTTCTTCAGCGGTTTCGCGCATGTCATTAATGCTATGCGTAAGTGTCATAAGCTCATCATCGGTCGTGTACAGGGTAAAGCTGTAGGCGGTGGGGTAGGCCTCATAGCGGCTACTGACTATGCTATAGCAACTGAAGATTCTTCTATCAAACTCAGCGAGCTGGCTGTAGGTATAGGTCCGTTTGTAGTAGGCCCGGCAGTAGAAAGGAAGATCGGTGTATCCGGCTTCTCTCAGCTGGCCATTGATGCTACTGAATGGAGGTCGGCAGAGTGGGCTAAGCGCCATGGCCTGTATTCAGAGATACATAAGAGCATCTCTGATGTAGACGATTCTGTGAACAGCCTGGCAGACCGCCTGGCACATTCCAGCCCCGATGCTATGCTGCAACTGAAGAAGGTGTTCTGGCAGGGCACAGATCATTGGGATAGCCTGCTGACAGATCGCGCAGCTATCAGTGGCCGCCTGGTGCTCAGTGATTTTACACGCAATGCCATACATGCATTCAAGTCTAAGCCAACTAAGGCCTAGGATATTATCGATACTATTGCTGTCCGCCCCGGTACTACCGGGGCGGATTTGTTTTATATGCCCTGTAGCGCCTGCTTAAAACTAATTTTGGCCATTGTGTTCCTTATGTTGATTTTTGCAGCATGTACACGCTCAAAAAGAGTTTAGGGCAGCATTTCCTGCACGATGAGAATATGTGTCGCAGGATAGTGGATCTGCTCGATGTAAAGGAGGGTATGCGGCTGGTGGAAGTAGGCCCCGGTGGTGGTGCTATCACCAAGTACCTGCTGCAGTTGCCTGGTGTGGATTTTAAAGCAATAGAGGTGGATACAGAAAAGGTGGACTACCTGAACAATACCTATCCCGCAATTGCCGGTAAGATCATTCACAAAGATATACTGCAGGCCGATGCACCTTTTACAGAGCCTTTCACGGTCATCGGTAATTTCCCGTACAATATATCTTCGCCTATACTGTTCAAGATATTGGATTGGGAGCCGCTGGTGCCGGAAGCTATAGGTATGTTCCAGAAAGAAGTGGCACAAAGGGTGGCAGCAGGGCCGGGCAGCAAAGTATACGGCATATTGAGTGTACTGATGCAGGCTTTTTATAAAGTTACTTACGAGTTTGATGTTAATCCCGGTTGCTTTACACCGCCGCCCAAGGTAATGAGTGGTGTATTGCGCTGCACAACGCTCAATAACCCGCACCAGATAGAAGAACGCAGGAAATTCAAAACTCTGGTGAAGGCTGCGTTTGGCCAGCGCCGCAAAACCCTGCGCAATGCGCTGAAGGGTACACTGCCACCGGCGGCCATGTCTGATCCGATGTTGGACAAACGTGCTGAGCAGTTGGCAGTTGAAGATTTTGTAACACTCTACAGGAAATACATGTTGTCATGAGCAGTAAGGGGAAGGTGATCATAGCTGCGCCGGTACATAAGGTGCTTATCGACGGGTTGATAGCAGCAGGGTATACCTGCGAGGTGCACGAGCACATCACGCAGGCTGTAGCGCCTGCTGTAGTGCACGACTGTGTGGGCATCATCACATCTACGCGCCTGATGCTGGACCAGGCGCTTATAGATGCCGCACCCGGGCTTAAATGGATAGGCAGGATGGGGTCGGGGATGGAAGTGATTGATGTGCCTTATGCCCAGGGTAAGGGGGTAACCTGCTTTGGCAGCCCCGAGGGCAACTGTAATGCAGTGGCAGAGCATGCTGTGGGTATGCTGTTGACCCTTACCCGCAAGATCATTTGGAGCAATGCCGAGGTAAAGAACAGCATATGGAAGCGGGATGAGAACAGGGGGATAGAGCTGGAAGGCAAGACCATAGGCATTATAGGCTTTGGCCATACCGGCCGTGCCCTGGCTAAAAAACTGCAAGGGTTTGATATGCAGATACTTGCCTACGATAAATATGTTCAGGACGATTTTCCTGCCTACGTTACGCAATGCGCCGATCTCACGCCTATCTTTCAGCAGGCTGATATGATCAGTTTTCACGTGCCCCAGCAGCCGGATACAAAGCATTATTTTAATGATGTGTTCATGGCTGCTATGATGAAGGATTTTATTTTAATTAATACATCTCGTGGGCAGGTTGTAGATACATTTACACTCCATAGGGGGATAAAAGAAGGTAAGATCATAGGTGCTTGTCTCGATGTATTTGAAAAAGAACCTGTTACTAACATGCCTGCCGACCGCCGGGAGGCTATGGAGCAACTGCTGGCGCATCCGGCCATTGTGGCCACACCCCACATCGCCGGTTACACCTTCGAGGCCCTGTTTAAGATGAGTAACTTCCTGCTCAACAAGGTGCTTGATGCACATTTTTAACTTTTTTTCAGATTTTTTTTCATTTTACCCAAGGTTTTTGCCTCGTGTTTCGTCTTTCTATACAGAGGTTTTAACAAGAAATTCATAATCAGGTAACTTTGTGAATAAAAAGGGGGAGAAATATATTTTGAAAGCGGAGCTTTTTTAACGTTTTTTTCTATCTTTACGCCCTCATTTGGTAATAATTTATTAATTTTAATATGAATCGGACATTACGTTATCTACTATTGCTCGTTTTGACTGGAGTGTCAGGATCTGCTATCGCGCAGGAGATCCTCGGTATGGTTACAGACAAAAAGAAAGAGCCGATCACTAACGCCTCTGTCTCTGTAAAGCAGGGTGGCATTCTTAAGGGTGGAGCTATCACCGACCTCGACGGTAAGTACAGCGTCAAACCTTTGGAAGCCGGTTATTACGATGTAACCGTTTCGTATCTGGGTTACCAGACAACCACTATCACTAAGGTAATCGTGTCTCCCGGCGAAAAAACCGGTCTGAACTTTGTTCTGGAGCAGGAAGGCACTGAAGAGGGTGGTAAAACAACCCTTAAAACAGTAACCATTAAGAGCTATAAGAAGCCGCTGGTAGACCCGTATAAAACAAATACGGTACTTACATCGGAAGAAATAAAAACCAAGCCAACAACCCAAACGGTTGACCTTGTGGCCCTGACGCCTGGTATTTACCAGTCTCAGCGTGGTGCAGGTATCAACTCCGATGGTGGCCGTAGCACTGCCAACCAGTACATCATCGATGGTGTGGTGGTGCAGGGTAGCACAGGTATCGACATGGCGCAGGGCGCTACCGAGCAGCTGGAAGTGATCAGCTCCGGTATCCCGGCTAACTATGGTGACGTTACAGGTGCGGTTATCAACATCACATCAAAAGGTGTGGCACAGAAATTTGGTGGCGGTGTTCGTCTTCAGCACTCTATCGATGGCTATAACAATAACCTCGCATCTTTCTCTATCGCTGGTCCGCTGTTGAAGAGGAGGATAGGTACTGATACCATCAAGCGTCCGGTAATGGGCTTCTCTCTGAGCGGTGACTATTACGACGACCACAACAGGTATCCTGCTTATTACGCTCAGCCGGTGGCTAAAGCGTCTTACCTCGACTCTCTGCGTAAGAACCCGCTGCGTATCGTTGCCGATAACAGTGGTGTGCCTGTTTACAACCTTGCTTCAGAATATACACGTGCAAGCGATCTTACAACCACTCGCCGTCCATCTAACAATACTACCAAAGAGCTTCGCCTGAACGGTAAGATAGATTACAGGGTATCTGATAATGCCCGCCTGGCAGCAGGTGGTATGTTCGATTACACCCGCGATGACCTCTACGGTCGCTCAAGGGGTGTATTTGCGCCGGAAGCTACGCCTGTTCAGAATGCATATACTGGTCGTGGTTTTATCCGCTTCAACCAGAAATTCGGTAAAGCATTCGATACCGGTAAGCATGGTCTTATCTCTAATGCTTCTTATACAGTTCAGCTCGATTACCAGAGGCTGTATCAGAACACACAGGATCCACGCTTTAAAGAAAATATCTTCGAATACGCTTATGTAGGTAAGTTCGATAAGAAATACCAGCCATTCTACTTCCCTAACCAGCTCGATAGTGTGAGCGGCTACAGGGGTACTGTATTGCTTGGCCAGACACCAACCGGCATCTCTTACTATCGCGACGAAAGGAATGCTAACCTGGCTAACTATACTACTCAGTATTATAATTCTATTGGCGATAACCTGCCATTGTACCTGTTCCAGATGCAGGCTAAGAATGCACTGGCCAACGGCGACGAACCTCCATACACTTATGGTATGTTCTACAGCCCTGGCGCTTCTCTTACTTACTATTCCAACTTTACTTCAAATCAGTACGCGCTTACTGTTGATGCCTCTTTCGACCTTAAGGCAGGTGGTATCAAGCACGGTATCGAATTCGGTCTGTACTATCAGCAGCGTATCCAGCGCAGCTATGCCGCTTACGCTAACCGTGGCGGTACCGGTACACAGTCTCTGTGGCAGCTGATGAGGCAGTTGGTGAGCAGCCGCGATAACGGTAACCTTACGCTGGATAAGAGCAATCCTATCTTCAGGGTGAATGGTAAAGATTACTCACTCGCACAGGTGCAGTCTGGTATGGTCATCCCTGGTCCTACCGATACTATCTACTACAACTACGCTAACAGGGTGCCAACTCCGTTCGATCAGAATCTGCGCAAGAGGCTAAATGACATGGGCATGAAGGTGAGCAACACAGACGATATCAACATCGATATGCTGAACCCTTCTGTATTCTCTCTTAACCTGTTCACTGCCGACGAGCTGCTGAACGCCGGTAACCCTTATGTAAACTACTACGGTTACACTTACAGCGGTGGCGCTCAGACTGGTACAGTTAACTTCAACGACTACTGGACAGCTAAAGATGCTAATGGTAACTACACTCGTCCTATCGGCGCTTTCAGTCCTAACTATATAGCTGGTTATGTGCTCGATAAGTTCGAAGTAAAGAACATCCTGTTCAACATCGGTGTACGTGTAGAAAGGTATTCTGCTAACACTAAGGTGCTGAAGGACCCATACTCTCTGTATGCTACGAAGACCATCAGCGAAACGCCTACATTCTCTCACCCTTCTAACCTGCCGGGTAGTGCAGTGGTGTATGTGAATGATAACAGCTCAACAAGCCCTGCAGTTGTTGGTTACCGCGATGGTAGCAACTGGTACGACAATACAGGTAAGTTCATCTCCGATCCTGCTATCCTGAAAGATTACTCGGGTGGCCGCGATCCTCAGCCTATGCTGGTAGATAACAAGAAGATCACAGATTCTAACTTCAATCCTAACTCTTCTTTTACAGATTATAACCCACAGGTTACTGTAATGCCACGTATCCAGATCCGTTTCCCGATAACTGAACTGTCTAACTTCTTCGCTCACTACGATGTGTATGTTCAGCGTCCTTATCCTACAAGCCTGGGTATAGCTACAGCTTACGATTACTACTACCTCAACCAGAACTCTAACCAGATCATCAGCAATGCTAACCTGCGTTCTCAGAAGCTGATCGATTATGAGCTCGGTTTCGAACAGGCTATCGGTAAAACTGCTGCCCTGAAGATCATCGGCTTCTACAAAGAGCGTAAAGACATGATCACTGTTCAGCCTTACCTCTACGCATGGCCTACTACTTACTACACTTACGGCAACCGCGACTTCTCTTCAACAAAGGGTGTTAAGCTGTCTTACGATATGCGTGCTACCAACCACCTGACAATGAACGTGTCTTACACACTGCAGTTTGCAGAAGGTACCGGTTCCGATCCGTATTCTACAAACAGCGGCGGCGGTGGCCAGATATCTCCTCAGGGTCTCCTCCAGAGCTTTATCGAAGCTGGTCTGCCTAACCTCCGTTATGTGTCTTCTCTGTCTTATGACTCACGTCATAACGTTACAGCAAGCCTCGATTATCGTTATGGCAACGATGAAGGTCCAACCATCGCTGGTAAGCACGTGTTCTCTAATTCAGGCATCAACCTGATCGCGAGGACAAGGAGTGGTGAACCATACACACGCCTGGCTAACCCTGTTGGTAATACCATCATCGGTGGTATCAACGGTTCTCGTCTGCCTTGGCACTTTGGTATGGATGCACGCATCAACAAGGATTTTGCTTTCACTTTCGGTCGCAAATCTGCTGAAGGTGTTAACACAAGCCTCAAGCCGCGCAAAACACAGAGCATGTCAGTATTCGTATACGTACAGAACCTGCTGAACACTCGTGAGATACTGGGCGTTTATGGTTACACCGGCCGTCCTGATGATGATGGTTTCCTCACTTCTTCTTACGGTGCAGCTAAGATCCCTCAGCAGATCAATCCAGCTTCTTATGTTGATATGTACACTATTAACATGAGGGGTGGCAATGTGAACTACGCTCGTACTATAAACTTCGGTCTGGAATACAATTTTTAATTAATTTTTTTAATATAACTTGATTAAGTTATGAATATCGCAAAGAAAATTCGAATAGCTGGTGCCCTCTCCCTGGTAGGCGTTCTGGGTGGGGTAGCTAGTCTTAGCGCCCGCGAGAATGTCGTTGGTGAAGGACACAAAAGCCAGCTGAAAACTACTGTCACTGGATGTCAGCCTGCGGTATCCGCTATCGACCTTGACATTAATAACGTTAGGGCCAGGTTGATGACCGGCGGTGATATGTGGTGGAACATCGGCCTTGAAGTTGCCGCTTACGAGATCCCTAAAAACTCTGGCCGTAGCTCGCAGTTCGCAGCTTCTTGCTGGATCGGTGGTTACGATAAGCAGGGACAGCTGAAAGTAGCTGCCCAGACTTACCGTCAGGATGGTAACGACTACTGGCCGGGTGCGCTTGATCCTGCTACTGCTAAAGTAGCATCTGAGGATTGTGCTAACTGGGACCGTTTCTGGAAAGTAGAGAAATCAACTATCCTCAAGTTCATCGAATTGTCTAAATCAGGTTCTGTAGGTTCTGATGCTCAGTACGATGTGATCAAGGAATGGCCTGCTACCGGTAACGTGCTCAACACTAAGGGCGCTAACGGTACTCCGGTTAAGATGTACGGCAGCTATTCTTATGCTCCGTTCGTCGATCTGAACGGCAACGGACTGTATGAGCCTGCTTCTGGCGAATATCCGGATATCAGCGGTGACCAGTTCATATGGTGGGTAACCAATGATGCGGGTAACGTTAAGCAGCAGACACAGACCGCTGCTATGGGTATCGAAGTGCAGACATCTGCTTTCGCATATTCTACTCAGGACTTCCTGAACAACTCAACATTCTACAAGTATCGCGTTATTAACCGTGGTGCACTCACTATCGACAGTACTTATATTGCTGTTTGGGATGACTGTGACCTTGGTTATTACATGGATGACTATATTGGTTGCGATACCAGCCGTGGTCTCGGTATCATGTACAATGGTTCGTCTAATGATGGTCAGGATGGTGGTTACCCGGTGAACAGCTATGGTGCTAACCCACCGCAGATCGGTGTTGACTTCTTCCAGGGCCCGCTTCGTCCTGTTAAGATCAACGGTAAGGATACTTTCCAGCGCCTGAGCATGACCAACTTCACTTATTATAACAATGATAACAGTACTATCGGTAACCCTACCAACGGTCTGCAGATCTATCGTTATATGACAGGTTCTATCAGGAATGGTGACCGTTTCCGTTACGACTTCCAGGGCCCTGGCATAGCATCTACCGGTTATGGTAGTGGTCCTATCGCCAACGCTGTATTCACCGGCGATCCTGGTGATAAAACAACCTGGTCTGAGTGTACTTGTAACAACCAGCGTGGTGACCGTCGTTTCATATTCTCATCTGGTCCTTTCCAGTTGCTGCCGGGTGCTGCCAACGATATCATATTTGGTTGCGTTTGGGCATCAGGTGTAGGCGGCTGTCCTAACACAGACTTCAAAACGATCAAGAGTATAGATGACAATGCACAGGCACTGTTCGAAGCAGGTTTCAAAACTGTAGAAGGTCCTGAAGCTCCGAAGCTGTTGTTCAGGGAACTGGATCGCAGGTTGGTATTCTCTATCGTAAATGAATATGGTAGCAACAACTATGCTGAGAACTATGGCCGTAACGATGGTGCTTATAATGACTCTCTGAAGTATCACCAGATCGTTGCTAAAGCGAAGAGCGAAAAATCTTCTGACTCTCTGTATCATTTCGAAGGTTATCGCGTATTCCAGCTGGCTAACAGCAGCGTAACTCCGGCTGAAATCTTCGACGCCACTACTGGCGAGGTTAATCCTGATAAGGCTTATGAAGTATTCCAGTGCGATATCACTAACAAAGTGACCAAGATCGTTAACTACACTAAGAATACCTCTGTGAGTGACTCTACATGGGTTCCTTCTATTAAGGTAGTTGGTAAGGATAGCGGTATCCAGCATAGCTTCCAGATCACTCAGGATCACTTCTCTAAGGTGGCCGACAAGCAGCTGATCAATTATCATAATTACTACTTCGTTGCTATTGCTTACGCTTATAACAACTTTGCTCCGTTCGATCCTAGCGGCAACAATTACCAGAAGACACAGGACGTTGCTTATATTGGTAGCGCACACGGCGCAGGCCAGACAGCTATCCCTGTTACAGTAGTGATGCCTAACCCTTCAAACGGTGCAATGGGTACTACGTTGAATGCTGATTACGGTTCTGGTATCATTGTTACTCGTGTAGAAGGTACAGGTAACGGTGGTCATGTAGTTGAGCTTAGCGATGCAACTACTACAGAGATCCTTGAAAAAGGTGAAGCTCCGGTAGCAGTATATAACCAGGGTGCTGGTCCTATTGATATCAAGGTTGTTGATCCGGTACTGGTTCCTGCAATGGATTGGATATTCCAGATCAAGGGTAACCTTACTGGCACTCAGCTGTCAAACAGCGCTACATGGGAACTGACAGCTGTTAAGTCTAACGGCGACAAGGAAACTATCTACAGCGAAAGGGACCTGTCTACGCTTAACGAGCAGATCCTCGAAAAGTATGGTCTTTCAGTAAATGTTGAACAGGCTCAGGCTCCTGGCGTTCAGCAGGATAAGGGTAATGGTTACATCACGTCTTATGTTACTTTCGCAGACAGGTCTAAGCCTTGGTTGGCTGGTGTTCCTGATCAGGAAGATAGTAGCTTCGCTAACTGGATCAGGTCTGGTCAGAAGAAGAACTACTCAAGCAACTACAGCCTCACTAACCCTTGCGATTTCAACGACAACTCTCTCGATACATTCCAGGTTTATGAAGGTATGTTCGACAACTTCACGCCTACAAGGGCTACATGGGCTCCTTATCCGCTCATCGCTCCTTACAACGGCAGGCACTATGGTACTGGTACCCTGTGTGGCTTCCAGTTCGCTTACTCTAATGCTAACCAGAATGCTGCAGGTATGGCACTGTTGCCTGATGTGAACCTTGTGTTTACCAAAGACAGGTCTAAGTGGACACGTTGTGTGGTAGTGGAAATGCAGGATGACTCTATGCTCTCTGAGAACCATGGTATCAAGTTTTTTAAGAGAAGGCACAGGAGCTGGAACGGAGACATCGACGCTAACGGCAGGGCAGTGTACTCTAATGTTGAAGGCGACGACGGCTTCTCATGGTTCCCTGGCTACGCTATCGATCAGAATACAGGCCAGAGGTTGAACATTGTGTTCGGAGAAGACTCTTACCTGGCTAATGATAATGGTGCAGATATGATCTGGAACCCTTCTGCCAACATCTTCAGCCCATACGACGCATCTGTGATATTTGGTGGTAAACATGTTATCTATGTATTGGGTAGCAAGTACGATGAAGATCACGTGTTCGATTCTATAGCTCGTGTGGCATTGCCTACTAACTCTATACTGGGTCGTGCTTATTCAACAGCTCGTTGGGTTGGTGTACCAACATCAAGTGCTTCAGCGCACATGCTCAGCCTCAGGGACAGCCTCATACCTACAGAAACTACACTCAGGTTCAGGGTTAACCGTCCTTACGCTCCGTACATGGGCGATACAGCGATACATTCTTTGTATAACACAGATAGTGCTCGCGAAACATGGCCGTACTACACGTTCAGCACTAAGGATCTGGCTGCAAGGTCTATCAATGATAACCCTGACAGGAGTGGCCTGGTTGATAAGATCAACATCGTGCCTAACCCTTACTACGGTTACTCTGGTTACGAGACCAGCCGTTTCGATACCAAGGTAAGGATCATCAACCTGCCGGCTAAGGTGTCTGTTCGTATCTACTCTCTTGATGGTACACTGGTACGTACATTGTCTAAGAGCGATGTGAATACTTCTTACCTCGATTGGGATGTACGCAACGCAGCCGGCCTGCCAATAGCAGGTGGTATGTACCTGATACACATCCAGGCTGAAGGTATAGGTGAAAAGGTGCTCAAATGGTTCGGTGCTATGCGCCCGATCGACGCAACAAGTTATTAATCCAGATTTTTCTGGCAGGGAGCAACCGCTCCCTGCCAATAACAATACTAAGCATATAAATATGAAAAGAATTTCTAAAAGCACTTTGGTCGCCATCTGCGCATTAGGGGTTTCGTTTACTGCTTCTGCCGGTAACAAAGATCGCGTTGGTCAGTCCGGCGCTCCCGAATTGCTGATCAATCCATGGGCTCGTTCCGGCGGTGTTTTCAGCAGCAACGGTTCTTATGTCAATGGTCTCGAAGCAATGAAGAATAACATTGCAGGCCTTGCCCAGGACAGTGCTACAGAAGTTGGGCTTACACACGTTACCTACCTTTCCGGTACCGGCGTAAATATCAACGACCTTTCAGTAGCTCAGCCTATCGGTAACGGTAACGTTATAGCGCTGAACATCATGTCCATGAGCTTTGGTGATATCTCTGCTACAGACTATTTTAATCCTGATGGGTATGGTACTTACCACCCGCAGTATCTTAATGTTCAATTGGGTTTTGCCCGTCAGTTCTCTACACACTTCAACGCGGGTTTCGCAATGACGTATGTATCTGAGCAGATCAACAACATCAATGCATTAGGTCTGTGTTTCGATGGTGGTGTGCAGTATGTTGCCGGTAAGGAAAATAATTTCCACCTCGGTGTTACCCTGCGCAACCTCGGTACTAACATGCGCTTCAGCGGTACTGGTTTCGCTATCAATATCGATCAGCCTCAGACATCTCCATCGTATACCATATCTGGTAGCGTGCCTTCAGATAAGTTTGCCCTGCCTACTTACCTGAACATGTCTGCTGCATATGATTTTTATCTGGATAAGGGCCATATGAATGCAGATAGCACACCAATGCATAAGCTTACCGTGATGGGCGCATTCACATCTAACTCGTTCATCAACGACTATCTGGGTGTTGGTGCTGAGTACACTTACAAGAACAGGATCGGTCTGCGTGCAGCTTACAGGTACGAAAAAGGTATCGGCAGCAGCGAGTCTACTAACACAATGTATGTAGGTTTCTCTGCAGGTGCTACTGTTCAGACAAGGTTGGGCGAAAATGGTCCGCACCTGGCACTCGACTATTCATTCATGCCTACTTCACGTCCTGCTAATGGCGTGCATATGATATCGCTGCGCTTTACCCGCGGTGGTAGCAAAAAGAGCGACGATTAATAACTGAATTTTTGTAACCTTTTAGGTTATCTGATAATTATCTTTTTGTATCTTTGTTGTACAACGCTTCCTGAACAGGAGGCGTTGTATTTTTTTCTGTTTATTATATAAATATTTATACAATGTCTGAATTGAATTATTTGACTAAGGAATCTTTAGCTCAGATGAGGGAGGAGTTGAACAAGCTTAAAACAGTGGGCCGCGCCGAGATCGCTCGTGCAATTGCTGAAGCCCGCGAGAAAGGGGACCTGAAAGAAAATGCTGAATATGATGCCGCGAAAGAAGCACAGGGATATCATGAAGCCAAGATCGCGCAGATAGAGCAGGTTGTACTCAATGCCCGCGTTATAGATGCAAAAGACATAGACATTTCTAAGGTGTCCATTCTCAGCAAGGTTACTGTTACTAATCTGAATACTAAGAAAACGCTTTCTTACCAGATAGTTTCAGAAAGCGAGGCTGACCTGAAGGCTGGTAAAATATCAGTTACTTCGCCTATCGGCAAGGCCCTGCTCGGCAAAGCCAAAGGCGAAATTGCAGAAGTAACTGCGCCAAGCGGCACCTTTAAATTCCAGGTCGAAGATATTACGATATAAGTATGGCAAGCATCTTTTCAAAGATCATAGCAGGGGAGATACCTTGTCACAAGATCGCCGAGAACGATAAGTTCATCGCCTTTCTCGATATCACACCCATACGCGAAGGCCACACATTAGTAGTGCCTAAAGTAGAAGTGGATAAGATATTTGATGTAGATGACACCTTGCTGGCGGAGTGGCTTGTTTTTGCTAAGCCTGTTGCAAAGGCCATTGAGCGCGCCTTTCCCTGTGATAGGTGTGGTATAAGTGTTATCGGTCTGGAAGTTCCTCACGCCCATATGCACCTCGTACCCATCGATACTGCAGATGATCTGAATTTTACACGCAAAAAGCTATCAGTTTCACAAAACGATCTGAAAGCAACAAAAGAAAAAATACTGGCCAATATGTAATGGCTTGCTATAAAATAGCGAAAGGGAATGCAACACTGCATTCCCTTTCGCTATTTTATATCTTGAATTCTACCTAAACCTTGAAGTTGGAATATTGATTCCTGGCATTTCATCAAACAACTACACGTTGCTCTACGCTCCAGGCCTGCGCTTTTTGTGCAAACATAGCCTTAGTGATGGTCCAGGTTTCTTTAAAGAATTCCGAAAAGCGGTAATGGTCCAGGTCGGCTTCGCTCTCCCAATGGCTGTATGTGAAAAAGACGTTGGGATCATTGGCTCCCTGCCACAGCTCCAGGTGCCTGCATCCACGGAAACCTTTTATGGTACTCTTCCGTTCTTCGAACATCTTGCCGAAGTCCTCAAGGCATTCAGGTCTTAGTGTCATTTGCACTATGCGTAGTATCATGTAAAGCTGATTTTTATATTGTTATTCTTGCCCCCAAGCTTCAATCCGAAAAGGCTTGCCGCTTTGCCATGGTTGATGCATATTTCCAGGTACCCATTACTGTTGAATCTGCACAGCTTATAGCCCTCACGTACATCGCTGTAGTTATCCCGCACTTCGTTGATCTCTTCTACCTGTGTAAATTTCAGCGAGAACGTTTTTCCGGGTGCCAGCTGGTCGTAGAGCGCTCTTGTAAAGTCGATGGTCACGTTCTCAAACTCATCTATATGTATCACGTCATGCGCTTCGTTGTACGGTAGTGCATACACCTTGGGCTTGTATTCTTTCAGTTTGAATTCCGGGAAAGCGGTAGGGTCTATCCCTCTTGTTGCTCCTGCAATAACTGCGCCGGCACTATGCAGCCAGTCGTGAAACGAATGCGTCTTCCCCATTTCCATACATACCCACGAGTGCGCTATGGTATCTTGTACGGCTTCCGGCAGCAGCGCATTGTCCGGCGACAGGAAGAAGTGGCCATCATATTCCGATAACACCAGCTTGGGTACTTTCGATGCGTACACATCAAACAACAACAGGTGGAATGTGCCTTTCGGGAAGTTTTTATAGGCAGCGCCCAGCAGGTAAGCTGCCTGTTTCAGGTTGAATGGTTGCACTTCGTGCGTGATGTCGATTATCCTGCTTAGGGGTACATGTTGCATCAATATACCCCTGGCAATGCCCGCCGAGGCATCCTGTAACCCGAAATCAGAAAATAAAGTGACGATACCCATTTGATGCGCAGCAAAATTAACCCTTATTACTTGCTCCGCATAGGTAATAACACTACTTTTTATGCGTTATAGTTAAGTTCAGTACTTTTACATCATGCGCTTATCAACGGCCTCTATCTTTATTTTAATTATTGCCCTTGCAGGTATCACATGGATGCCTTCTTGTCGTAAGGTTCAACCCGTGCTGGCTACAGGTGGTACGCTTAGGTTTTCAGACGACACACTAAAATTTGACACTGTTTTTACCGCTGCCGGTAGTTACACCACAGGTGTGCTCATCTACAATCCGCAGAACCAGCCAATAACACTCAGTTCCGTACGTTTGAAGAATGGCAACAATTCCTACTTTCACATCAATGTAGATGGCTTTACGGGTAACAACGTTACCAATATCAATATAGCTGCCCACGATAGCGTTTATGTATTTGCCACTGTTAAGATAGATCCGAATGATTCTCTTAACCCTTTCTTTGTAACGGATGAGCTTATAGCTACGCTCAATGGTAAGGATTTTTCTGTACCATTTACTGCTTATGGCCAGAACGCTCACTACATTGTTAGCGATAGTATTACAGGTAATACAACCTGGCTTACAGATAAACCTTACGTAGTGCAGCATTCTTGTGTGGTAGGCCCCGGCGCTACGCTCAATATCCCTGCCGGCTGCCGCGTATATATGCACCAGGATGCAAGGTTCTTTGTGTTCGGCACACTCAATGTGAACCCTAATCCTACACTTACCACTGATACAGTTGTATTTCAGGGCGATCGTCTCGATCGCGATTATTTTGGCTATCTCGGCTATCCGGGCGAGTGGGGTGGCTTTTACTTTGTAACAGGCAGCACGGGAAATTTTAAAAAGGCTATCATTAAGAACTGCGGTGGTGGTACTTTCTATCGCGACTTCTACGCACAACCCGCAGCCATGCAGATAGACTCAGGCGCACACGTTACTTTAGATCGTGTATCTATAAAGAACTCCATTGGTTATGGTATCCTTAACTGGCAGGGCGATCTCACAGCTACCAATTGTATTGTAAGTACTACAGGAGCAGAGGCATTGGTAGGTTTGCAGGGCGGCTACGATTCGGTGATCAATTGCACCTTTGCCAATTATGGAGATGGCAATGTAGGCCTCGATCACCGCAATAATCACACGGTCATCCTGCTCAATTACTTCCAATACAGCACTACGCAAACCTTCTATGGCGCGTTGGACGCGGTGATGCGCAACTGTATTGTCTATGGCTCACTGGATAGCGAGATCATCTGCGACAAGGCTGAAGGAACCCCGGCTAGTGTTCGTCTTGATCATTGCCTGCTCAAGATCGGCTCTGTTATAGATCCTTCCTTCATTCATATCACCAACTGTATCCTCAACCAGGATCCTTTGTTTAAGAGCACCACCAACCTCAATTTCCATTTAGGTTCGGGTTCACCTGCGATAGGTGCCGGCGTTGTTATCCCATCTGTATCCCGCGATCATGACGATAACCCAAGAACGCTTAATGATATAGGGTGCTATCAATACACGCCGTAGTCTATGCATACATTCTCTGCCACTATAGACATCATCGGTATAAATCCCTTCGTGTTTGTGCCGGAGGACATATTGCTGGCCATCTTTAGGAAGGCAGGTAAAGACAAAGGCCATATCCCTATAAAGGGAAAGATAAACGGTAAACCATACACACAGACACTGGTACGGTATAGCGGCCATTGGCGCCTATACATAAATACTACTATGCTGAAAGATTCGCCCAAACACATAGGTGAAACAGTAGCACTGACGGTTGATTATGATCCGGCTGATCGCAGTATTAATGCCCATCCGAAACTCACCAACGCCCTTACAGGTAACAAGCCGGCTAAGACCGTATTCGATAGCTTGCCACCATCCCGCCGCCACGAAATAGTGCGTTATATAGCCGCACTCAAAACAGAGGAAAGCATAGATCGTAATGTAGACAAGGCTATTAATTTCCTGTTGGGCAAGGAGCGCTTTATCGGTCGCGACAAACCATAAAACTAGAAGTGGCATTAAGTCATTGAGCAATTGAGCCATTAAGCCATTAAGCCATTAAGGCATCGAGCCATTTATCTACATGAACTTCACCTTTATCTCTATATTACTATTCCTGCCTTTATCATCGGAGCAGGATATCTTCAGCACAGATGCATCTGCCTTAAAGAAGAGCTTTTCATTTGCCGCGGCAGCAGCATAGAATTTATCATTGATATACCAATACACCTTATGTACATCACTAGTCGCCGAGCACGACAATTGAAGTTTTTGCTGCTCCCTGTTCTCAATGATATAGGTCATGCCATTGGTGAGCGACGTGATGACCGGTCCGCGGCCTTGAAGGGTATGCGTGCATAGCGGGTTATGCGACGGCCTTGCCGTAAAAGGTATATGCGATACCAGGTAATAGGCTGCCAGCTCCGGCGATATATTAGGTAGTTGTTTCGTCTTATATCCGGTAGGTGGCAGGCAATAAGTACAGTAGCTGTACTTTTCATCGGCCGATACCCACACCTGTGTTATATGGTCGCATTGCTGGCTGTTCGATACGCCAGGTATATAATAATCCATTACCTGGTTGGTACAAAAATCATTAGGCACCTTACCACTTTCTGCGCACACCAGCCTGAACCCTATGCTCTTGGGTGGCTCCGCCCATTCGTTGTCGGCATTGTGGTCTATTGCATTGAACAGTTGGAACAGCAGGGGAGTGGCTGTAGAAGCACCACTGAGCTCCTGCACACCAAGCGCCGAGAAATTACCCACCCACACGCCAATGGTATAGCGCTGATTGTAGCCTATACTCCACGCATCTTTACGTCCGTACGATGTGCCGGTCTTCCAGGCTATACGCGGCACATGCTGGGCTTCATCATAGGCATTAGGCAGATCGGGCCGGTGCAGTTCGCTCAGTACTTTCGTTAGCATGAATGTAGCAGGTTGTGATAATACAGTAAGCCCCGTATCTTTTACAGGTGCTTTTTTGTCGGCAACAAAATAGTGCAGCGGGTAATACTGCCCGTTGTTGGCAAATGATGAATAGAGCGCCGTTAACTCTTCCAGCCTTACGCCACATCCGCCCAGTATCAGCGACAGACCTATCTTATCTCGTGTTTTGGCAATAGAGGTAAATCCTGCTTTGGCCAGCACACCCGCAAAATTATTGGTGCCTTCTTCATCCAGCAGCTTCACTGCAGGTATGTTCAGCGAATGGCTCAGCGCATATTCTATGGTCACATTCCCCTGGAAGCTCCGATCATAGTTCTCAGGCGAATAGCCTTTGATATTGATGGGTACATCGGCAATGATGCTCTTGGGGGTGATCATGCCTCTATCCATACAAAGCCCGTACAGTAAGGGTTTCAGCGTGCTGCCGGGCGATCGTAGTGCTCTTACGCCATCTACCTGGCCATAGTTCATCCTGTCTCTAAAGTCAGATGAGCCAATGTACACCAGCACCTCGTGCGTCTTGTTGTCTACTACCAATACCGATGCATTGTTGATATTATGCAGCTTTAGTTGGTTCACATAGTTGGCTACTATATCCTCCGCCTTTTGTTGCAGTTGCAGGTTGAGTGTGGTATGCAGCTCTTGTGCAAACGGCAGCATATGTTTCATCCGCAATGCATACTGCGATGCGCCTTGTGGTGCACTGTGGCGGTAGGCAGTTAGCGGCTCATGCAGTGCATCGTTAACGATATTCTCGCTGAACAAAGCGTCTTGCCTGAAGCGCAGCAACCACTTGTTACGCTGCTGTACTATGCGGGTATTGTCCCTACCCATCACCAGCGAATTAGGCCTATTGGGGATGATGCTGAGCGCTGTTATCTCTGCCAGCGATAAATGGTCGGGCGTTTTATTAAAGTACAATAACGATGCAGCCTTCACCCCGGCAATGTTCGAACCATAAGGCACCAGGTTCAGGTACATTTGCAGTATCTCTTCCTTACTATAGCGCACCTCCAGTTGTAAGGCTGTAAACATCTCCAGCAGTTTGTTGAAGTACGTTCTCGGCTTAGGGTCCAGCATTCTGGCCACCTGCATGGTGATGGTGGATGCACCTGACGTGCGTTTGCGGTAAAAGACATTATTCACAAATGCCCGACCTACAGCTGCCAGGTTTATCCCCGGATGGTAGTAAAAGTGCCTGTCCTCCTTGTAAACAATAGCCTTCTTCAGCTCCGGCGTTATCTCGTCCAGCCGGGTAAACATACGCCACTGCCCGTCGCTGGCTAAGTAGGCATGCAGCACCGTACTATCGCGTGCCATTACCACACGGGCAAAGGCTATCTCCGTCCGCACCGGCAACAACCTCGCCAGCACTACCAACAGCAGCACTCCGCCCAACCCCCACAATCCAACCTTCTTTAACGTCTTCAAATCTTCTGTAATTTCTATCTACCCAACACGGTCAAGCCCTGAAAGGGCGTCTTATCGCAGCACAGGGTTTCTTTCAGCCGCCGTAGCATTATGCGGAGGAGACAACCATGTGCTGCGATAAGTAAGCAACCCCATTGAGCCATTGAGCCACTAAGCCATTAATCTATTGAGCCATTACCTTAATTACCCCTGCTCCATTATACGAGTGGAAGTTACCATCATACATCGCATCCGCCTGCACAGGCCCCAGCTGGAAGGTGCCCGGAGATACTGCTCTTACCATATAGTAGAAGTCTTTGCGCTTCCTTTCTACGTTGGTGAAGAAGTTGATGCGGTCATCGCGCACATCCATATAGTCAGGCGTTGCTGCATCCTTTATCCATTCCATGGCTGGCATCTCTCGCAGGCGGGTATTCTCTATTTCAAAACCTGCTGGCAGCATGTCTGTAATGGCCACATTATCTATACGGCTATCGTACTGACTCTCTATCGATAACCTTACCACCACAAGGTCATTTTGCTTAAAGGTTTTTATTTCGCGACCCTGTCGGTCAAAGAAGCTTCTGCGCACACGCATATAGTTGTCTTCCTGCTTATAGCTGCCATCAGCAGTAATGCCGTCCACTTCCCAGAAATAGTAATAACCACCATTGCCTTTCACCTGAACACTCAATACTGAGTTGGCATAGGCTTTCAGGTCTTGTGTCAATGGTGTGCCCGTTGTATTGCCTATCGTCTTGCCATTGGCCAATACTGTTGCAGTAGCATTGGTCTGGTTGGCCATCTTCATCACCTTGCCTAGGGCCAGTATGCTAAAGGCATTTTCCTGGGTGTTCAGGTAGCGTTCCTTAGTTATCTGGTCGGCCAGCTGCTTACTCATAATGCCCACTTGCCTGTCGTTAGGGTTCACATCCAGTAGCACAAGCAGCGATAAGGCCTCGTCCCTTATGTAAGAATAGAAGCTGCCGCTAAAGCTATGGTTAGGTATCTCTCCTGCAAATGATGATGGTAATACATCTCTTGCCTGCGATGGCTGACCGGAAAGGGTGTATGCCGCCGATAGCAAGTATCTGCCATCAAGCGTCAACAGTTCTTTATGCGCCTTGTAATAGTTCATGCTCGACTGTTGTGCCTGCCCGGCCATGGCCAGTACATATAGCGAGTAAGGTACTTCCTCCGGTGCTACATCTTTCTTGCTGTTGCCGTTATAGAAGAAGGTCATCACCTCTTTTTTATACAGCTTATAGATCATATAGCTCTGCAGTCGCTGCAGGGTATTGCTGTTCACATCATAGCCTGCTTTCTTAGCTTCCAGCAAAAAGTGGCAGGCGTAAATGCTGCCCCACCAGCTCTCCTCGCCACCTTCGGGCCAGTAGCTCATGCCGCCGTCGCCTTGCTGCATGCTTTGTAGCTTCAGTATGGCGGCTTGCACGTTGGCAGCAGGGTTCATGTCTTTATTGGTAGCGCCCGTCATGCTCTTCACTATGTCTGCATAGTATAGTTGCGGGAATGCTGCCGATACTGTTTGCTCCACACAGCCATAAGGATAGCGCACCAGGTCTTCTATATTCTTGCTGAACTTAGTAATAGGCGACTTGCCCACAACCAGCTTGCCGGTAACAGACGATGGAATGAAATTGTTCTTAAAGTCTATTGGCGTTGTTCTGTTGGCTTCTGCAAATCCATTGCCGGTAAATTTCTGTAGCGATGCCGGAGGTCTTACGCCTATCTCTGTTTCGTTCACATAGGTCTCATTAAAGGCGCGTACGGTCACCGTTACCTTTGCTGCGCCTACCGATGGCTGCGCCACTACATTAAATACAGCCCTGCCTTCTTTGTTGGCAGGTATCTGTACGGTCTGCGTTGTGCTACCCACCACACCTACAGGGCCGGTAGTAGTTACCGTAACACTTGCCGATGTTGGCTTGTTGGTGGTATTGCTCATCGATACGTTCATGCTGATGTCGTCCTTCGGTGTCAGGAAGCGCGGCAGGGCAGTGCTCACCACTATAGGGTCGGCCACCTTCATATGCTTATCGCCGCTGCCAAAGGCTTTGTTCTTGTATGCCAGCGCCATCACTCGTATGTCTCCGCTAAACTGTGGCACGTCAATGTCATACTTTACATGCCCGCGTCCATCGGCCTGTACTATGCCACTCCAGAAGCTTACATTCTTCACTCTGTTCACAAACATTGGGTTCACGCGGCGGCTATCGCTTTCGCTGCCATCACCACCGGTGCTCGACATGCGCGTCTTTATCTCCGGCAGCAGCCAGGGGTATATATCGTAGCTGCGCGTGGTCAATGCTTCTTTCTGGTAAAAGAAATTATACGGATCTGGTGTCTCATAGTTCTTTACCTGTAGTATGCCTTCATCCACTGCCGAAATCGTTACATATGCGCCGGGTGCTGTCTGCACATTTATAGTTTGTTTGGTTTTCGATCTCGACTTTTCGGCAACACTTACCGTTACCGGTATCTGGTAACTCTTATTGGCTACTCTTACCGATTTAAAGCCGTGGCCTACTGTCAGAGGTAGATCGCTACCATCCATAGGGCGGAACAATGTAGCAGTAATATAGACGTTGGGTAAAGACATTTCATCAGTAGTGAAGTTCAACGCCGCCGATTTATTCTTGGTTGTCAGGTAGTAGTATTTAATGATGTGGTCGCGCTCCAGCGTTACCAGCATCTTGCCTTCAAATGGTGTAGTAAAGAGTGCTTTCACATTCTCTCCTACATTGTATTCTGTCTTATCGGTCTTTATCTCTACGTTGCCCTCGTTATTTACCTCGAACGATGTATAGCTGGCATCGCTCCAGCCATAGGCGTAGAGTGTTTTAGCTATATAGCTGTTAGCACCTCTTACTGATACACGCACCTCATATTGCCCGCTCTCTTTAGGTGTAAACGCATAGGTGTAATTGCTGCCTGTTATCTGTATGCTCTGTGTCGATACCACCCTGTCGTCGCTCACAGACACATACCTGTAGGTGGCGCCGTTCTGCTGTATTACGCTGTGCCAGTACTTTTTGGTAATGGTCACATCTGCTATGGTATTTTGTGGTATGCCGGCCTTGTTCAGTGCTATCAGGCCCATCTTCACCGGCACCTGAGTGCCTACATAGCTCTGGTCGCATTTCATACCTATGAACACCGGTTGCGTGTATACTTTAAAATGCTCGTAGCGATGCAGCGGCCTGCCGGTCTCATCAAAAACACTCACACTTATGTTGCCGTTCACCACACCACTGTTGGCCAGCGATGGGTCTAGTTTAAAATGCTCCGTAGCACCGCCATTGTCATTGGTTTTGCCCTCGTGCATGTCGGTAACATAGTTCAGCTCCTTGGCTATAGTAAAATCATAGTCGGGAAACTGTTTTGCTTCAAAGGCGCCCTTGCTCAGGTTCATTTCGCAGTGGTAGTTCCTACCTGCTGCAGGTGTGCCAAACAGGTTGTCGGCCTGTATGTTCACATCTACATTATCGCCCGGTACATACTCTGCTTTGTTGGTGGTCACTGTGGCCTTCATCCTGTCGGGCATAAACTCTTCTACGCTTATGTTGTAAGAGTTCAGCAACACATTGTTGCCTGTAAATACTTCCAGCAGGTAGTTGCCCGTAAGCGCCGTTGGTGGGGTGGGGAAGGTGGCCTCACACGATCCCTGTTCGTTCAGTATCTTCTGCGCTGTTGCAAACTCCTTGCCGTTAGGCATAGATAGTTTCAGTTTCACCGGCATATCGCTTTGCTGCTGCCATTGTTCGTTTCGTACAATGGTGCTTACATGTATGGTCTCTCCCGGGCGGTATAGGTTACGTTCGGGATATATCATGGCTATAAGGCCGGCATCATTGGGCACACGGCCGCCAACATCAAACCTCGATGTACCTATCTGCGTTTTGCTGAAGAGTACAAAGCTGAACTCATCGCCCTTCCTGGCGGTTACCATACCCGGCTTAAAGCCCGGCGCTGTCTGGCCGATGTTCTTTAATACTGCCACGCCATCCTTGTCGGTGGTCACAGTGGCCATCTTCTGGTTGTTGGTACTGATGAATGATACATTCACCCCGCTCATGGCTTCTGCCGTTTTTATAGAATTGGTGAACACATATACATTGTCCTTTTCCTCTTTTACAATGATGCCTATGTCTGATACCGATATGATCTTTGACTCCTGTATCCAGTTGTGCTCTTTCGACTTTACGGTAAGTACATAAATGCCATTGTAGCCTTTTATACGGTCCTCAAAATCCAGGTGTAGTACGCGTGCTGCATTCAGTGCAGGTAGCTTGGCTGTTTCATAGCTTCTCTTATAAATGGTGTCGCCAAGGTCTGCTGTCTGGTAATAGGTAAATTCATGGCTCTCATCTTCTTTGTCGTCGTAGTGATAGTCATAGTCCGCATCCCTGCGCATGAACTGTTCCAGGTTATTCTCGTATACTTTGATCACGGTCACTTCCACGTTCGGTACATTCACTATGTTCAGCAATATGTTCTTGTAGCCCGACGATGATAGATACATCCCCTTGCTATTGGCAAAGCTGATGGTCGGGCGCAGCTTGCCGAATGATACTTGTTCCGTATGATCGCTCTTCATACGGCCGCCCAGTGCTCCTTCCAGCCCTTGTTTTACGGTAAGGGTATACATAGTAGATGCCTGCAACTCTTTGCCGGATATGATGAAGCCACCGTCTGATATCACCACATCATAATTAGCCGCCGGTTCCAGCGATATCATGCTCTTCAGGTTCTGCTCGTTCAGCGGCTGAGAGGTGCTTACCGTAATGATGCCTTCTGTGCCGGTATGCTGTGCCTCAACACCCGTTATGGTCAGGTTATACCTCGATGGTATGCTCATGCTGAAGGTGGTGTCCTTGCCTGATACATACTTGCTGCCTACAATAGCTATGCCCTTGCCCAGCTCTACTTTCAGCGGGGTTTCTTCATCTTTGTCGTTGATCGGTGCAAACTGTACCGATAGCGTTTTGCCATTGCCTGTGTTGCTGGTGCCTACTGATACAGGGTTGCCATTGCTGCTTAGCTTCAGCTTATGCATTACGTCGGCAAGGTTTACCGCGTAGTTCAGGCTCATATCCAGCTGCACGGCCACTGTAGCCGCATTAGCACCCCGCACCCACGATACATGTGCTTCCGTTACTTTCAGATCTGCTGTGTGGAAAGGTATAGGGACATCGTTATAGCTCATTTTCTTTTGGCTATACTTCAGTACCTCCTTGGTTAGTTTGGCGGTGTACTCGGTACCCGGTGTGAAACCCGCATCCGGTGAGAAGGTCAGCATGTTCGAGCTGTTCCATTTGAACCTGCCCTTTACAGCCGGCGTTATCTCCAGGTAAGCCGTAGTATCCCACCTGTTCAGCAGGCTGTCCGGGAAAATGTCTTTGCTGAAGGTGAACTCCAGGTTTTGCTGCTGCTCTATTTCAGCGTCAAAGTTTCGGGTCACATCAAGATCGTACTTACTTGTTTTGCAGGCATACAGCAACACGCATAAAAAAAGGCAACTCAAGCCAGCGCTTAATTGCCACAGTCGAGGTTTCATAAAAGGTTGAATTTATATTAAAATTATACTGGATTTTTATAATTCCGGCATTCAGAACGATAATTATTTTTCACTGCTCAGTCGTCCATTAATTCTGCCGCAACATGCTTGTCCCTATGTCTCAAGGAAGTACCCGTTAGCCCGCGTAGTAGGGTGTCTGATTCACCTGCCAATACGCACACCAACACCGCTCCGCCTTGTAAGGGCGGGTTATAATAGCGCATGGTTTCAACAGATAAGCCTTCACCGAGTGTCACCCTGAGTAAACAATAAGCTGCGCTCAAGAACTTTGCAAATGACACTGGTCTCTGCGAGGAACGAAGCAGTCTCGCGTCGGGACGTATTCATTTTCGGAAACTCCCCTCTTTGCCAAGCCTTGTGCGTAGCACAAAAGAGGGGACGATATTTGACCAAGCGTAGCGCGTTGTCAAATGTCGGGGGTGATTGCTGTGTCGGGATGTATTTGTTTTGTGTATTGAAAATCAACGACATACACAATGTGTCATTGGCAGCCTGTCGAAGGGCGACACGGACATGGGGCGCTATGTAGCTCATGTCCGTTATCATGGATTCGTCCTTCACACGCTGCGCCGTTGTTGGCGTCCCCGCCAACAACCATCGGGGGCGTATTCGTTTTGGGAATACAACCCGCTGTTCCGCCCTGTAAGGACGGGCTATCATAGCGTAGGGTTTCAACAATAAAGCCTTCACCGAGTGTCACCCTAAGCCTGTCGAAGGGCGACACGGACATGGGGCGCTATGTAGCCCATGTCCGTTATCATGTATTCGTCCTTCACAGGCTGCGCCGTTGTTGGCGTCCCCGCCAACAACCATTGGGGGCATATTCGTTTTGAATATACAACCACCCGTACGCCCTGTAAGGGCAGGCTATTATAGCGCAGTGTTTCAACCCTGCGGCTTCTCCACCCAACCTGCTCCTATTCCTTTACCAGCTTCAGCGTCTTATTTACACCATCTGCTTTAACGGTTATGTTATAGAGCCCGGCCGGAAGTCTACTTACGTCCAGTGCGATATTATCGCTATTGCTGGCCATCTGCATCAGCTCCTGGCCCAGCATATTTCTTACAATAATGGTCGCCTGCAATTTACCTGTGTGCACTACCACCTCTCCGGTTGCGGGATTGGGGTGCAGCGACGGATCGCTTTTATCGGCAAAGGCGCCTATACCTTCAGGTGTCGGGCACCCTATGTCTGTCAGCGCAGTATTGGTCATTACCACATCATTTACATCAAAATAAATACCAGCCCTGTTGTCTATCACCATGCCTGCGGTCGTGCCTGGCAGCGTCCGTGCCTTATAGATCACTGCACCATCGCATGCTCCGTGGTGCGAACTGTCGGGGAGGTTGATGTTCATAAAGTCAAAACGCAGCACATTATAGCCGCCATCCGTTATATGGGCAACATTCATCGGTGCCGAGGCCATAACCAGCCGTATGCCGGTCATGTCCAGGTTATACGATAGGGTGTCCATCACATAAATATTATGGGCCGTATCGTTACCGGTATTTTCAAAATGCAGTACATATTCTATCCAGGTGCTATCTTCTGGTATGCAGGCCGCTGCTGTTATAGAGTTCGGGTCCCAGCTGGCACGCACAGTATCTACCGGGTTGCAGTCATTATTGGTCGTGTTTATATCACCAGTGGTAGGGTCTATATGCACGTACGTGGTAACTACAGCTCCCAGTGGTGCAAGCGATGAAAATGGTGCCCATGCATCATAAAACAGATGTACAGGAACACCACCGGCGTTTAGTATGCCGGATAGATCCCATGTAGCTGTGGTGCCGCTCAGTGTAGTGCAGGTTGGCGCAGTGTTCAGGTGGTCATAATAATACGATGCATAACTCAGGCTTACCGTCGCGCTGGTGCTGATGCATGAATTATTGCTGGCATAAATATTACCTCTCAGCCGATTGGGTCCTGCGCCTCCGCTTATATCATAAACCGCAAGGTCCATGCCAGCCGATGGGCAGGACAGACCTACATATTGTGTGGGTATTGAGCCCAATGTTGTAGATACTGTATCGTACAATATAGCGCTGCCGGGACAGGTTACGGTCGCGGGTGCCAGTAGTTCAAAAGAATATACATCTCCGGCACTGGTACTGGTCACAAAGTAGTTAATGCCGCTGGTGGCCGATAATGTATCAATAGGTACGCCGTTCAGTGCCACGCCTACAAGCAATGGAATCCCATTCGCCGGCTCAGTGCCCGATTGTGTACAATCGCCATCTATGTCATAGTAAAACCTTATGGGGAACTCGTTGCAATAAATGTAGCCAAACGGATAGGTTACAGAATCTATGGCCAGTGCCCCTTCATATACTACCTGCTTTATCTGGTAGGTGTCGGCAAATAAATAGCTGTGTGGTATTGATAAATATCCGGTACTACCCGTAGCGTATATGCCTGATGAGTCAGACGTGCCATCGCCGAAATAAGTGATCGTATATAATGTGGGCGACCACCCGTTCACTGTTAAATTGAATATTGGCGTGGCACATGGAGAACCAAAGGTGGGTGACGCGCTCATGATGTGGTAGCGGTAGGGAACGAATAGCCCGGGCGTATACGCTGATGTGCCCGATGTGCTACAGCCGATCACACAACGATAGTAAAAACTGCCATGCGGCATATACAAAAGCGTGTAGTATATGGCGCCAGGTATGTCACTCCACGTCGCGCTATCGCTCGACTTTTGCCATTGGAAAGTTATGCTGTCAGCTAAAGTATAGCCGGAAGCCGTTAGGGTTATAGTGCAGGAATCGCATACAGCAGGCGAGGCACTTACAGTACCTGCAGATGGCGTACCTGTACAATTGCAAACGGCATTATACTGTATTCGTGTACCTCCGGTATACATGGCGCCTCCTGCCGTGCAGGAAAATTTCAGCCGGTAATACAATGTCGCACTCACACTCGTAAGGTCATATGTATTGTTAGTGGCTCCGGGTATATCTGCCCATGTTACACTGTCTCCCGATGATTGCCATTGCAATGCGGCCATTGGGGCGTCATAGGTCACATCCGCCAGGCCGGCGGTAGAGGTAGGGCATACATATAATGCACTTGCCACAATACTGCCTGGGTTGTTCAGCAGGCAGGGGCATGTGCTCGTATATGTTACATCCACAGGGCCGGTGTATGCAGTGCTACCGGCTGTTGGGCACGTTGCGCTGCATCGGTAATAGGTGGTACTGGTCATTCCAGTTGTATAATAGGTCGCACTGTTCGCTCCTGTTATGTTTGCCCATGTACTGCCGTCAGGTGAAGATTGCCATTGCAGATTTGATCCTGTAGTAAACCCTGTATTGGTTAATGTTATGGCGGTTGAAGAACAAGCCGTGCTGGTAGAGCTTGTCGCACTTCCCGCTACAGATGGCCCTGTACATGATGGCCCGGTGTGGATGTAAGCAGTACTTACCAGTGTACCACATGCCAGTAGTTGCACCTTATAAGTAGTGGGTGCAGTAGGGTGCACAGTTATAGTATCGCCGCTACCCAGCAATACACCTGTAGCGCTGTCGTACCAATTGTAAGTAATAGATGAAGTGGTGGGTAGCGTGAAATTGTAGGGAATAGCGCTTACGGCATAAGTGCTGCCGCCACCTATGGGGGTAAATCGGTAAGCATCATTTTCAGCCGTCCATACAGCAGGGTAGTCACGCCCCGGAACAGTTACAGCGTCGGTGCCCGTAGCGTTTTGTACCCCTTCTATCGCACGGCCGCCGTTCCATCCGGCACATACGGGCTTGTGCGCTATAAAAATATCTATCACATTACTTGTTTCATGCAGCACAGCACACGCCGTTACCGCGCTCGATGTACAGTTGAACATTCGTACACCGCAATACAGTAAAGTAAATGTCCTGTTTGGTGCGGTGCCTTCTGTTTTGGTGTACACGGTTCCTCCTACCGACACGTCAAGGTCGTTCCAGGGCATACAGATGCTGTTGTATACGATGGGGTTGTGGCGAAACTGGCTGTCTATTACCCAGCTGGCATAATTACCGGCCAATGCCGTATTGAACACTATAGCACAATTAGGACTGGCCACGCACTGGGTATAGTTAGTGCCGTAAAAATTAAAGGTGAAGCCAATAGGTAGGGCGAGCGAATATTCATCATCAACTACGATGCCCGCATTGGTAAAACCACTGGCAGTATTGGCGTGTGCGCGTAATCGTACCCCCGTAGGCATAGCACTGTCACTAACGGTCAATTGGGCCATAGCCATGTTGCAAACGCAACATAGGATCAATAGGATTTTTTTCATACAACGTTTGTTTATAGAATAGGAATCGCTGTAAATATAAGCAACTTTTATTTAATTCGTATTACTTGTCATGCGTATTATATAAAAGGACCAACAACCTCATCGTTGTTAGTCTCCCGGCCAACAACCATCGGGCTGTACTCGTTTTGAAATCACAGCAAACACTACAAAAGCCGGTCATTGCGAGGAACGAAGCAATCTCACAAGCTGGACTATTCGTTTTGAATATCCAACCCTCCGTTCCGCCCTGAAAGGGCGGGTTATTCTAGCGCAGGGTTTCAACCCTGCGGCTACAGCGGACGTATTCGTTGCCGGATGTGTAATCCAAGCGCCGCTGTCCTGTCTTCTGACTGACAGCCCACATCGGGACGTATTCGTTTTGAATATACAACTACCCGTACGCCCTGTAAGGGCGGGTTATCCTAGCGCAGGGTTTCAACCCTGCGGCTACAGCGGACGTATTCGTTTTCGGACGTGTAACCTAAGCGCCGCTGTCCT
>CANGNA010000031.1 GCA_947455215.1 Chitinophagaceae bacterium | reverse complement strand
CGGTATTGTGTGTGCGTGTTGTGTATAAAATCTTTGTCCAGCCCGATATCTATAATGTGGATATTACCCGCAGCCGGTGCCGATTCGGGGTGCATAAAGCAGCGCTTATAAAACTGGAAGGTCAGCGTATCATGAGATCGCAGCACTACAGCATCTGCATCCACGGCTATGTCGGCAGGCAGGCCGCTGGGTATATCTATGGCCACCTTGCGATTGGTCATTTTATTTATCCGCTCTATAAAGGCGGCCACCCATCCCTCTACAGGGCGGCTAAGGCCGCTGCCCAGTATGGCATCTATTATTACTACATGTGCAGGCAGGTCGGTAATAAAGGCGCCGGGCTCTACTACCGTTACCAGTTGATCATCTTTCTGTTGCAACCGTTGCAGGTTGGCCGCACAATCGGGCGATAGTTCCTTGCCAAAATTCAGCAGGAAGGCTTTCACACCATAGCCGCGCTGGTGCAGCAGGCGCGCTATGGCCAGCCCGTCGCCGCCATTATTTCCGGGGCCGCACAGCACCACAAAAAGTGCATCGCGAGAAAAACTATTCTTCAGCCAGTCCACACACCGCGTAGCGGCCCGCTCCATCAGGTCGGCCGATGTGATACGGGATGATTGAATGGTATAGGCATCGCATTCTTTTAGCTGTGCGGCAGAGAATATCTTCATGATACTAAATTAACGAAGATTGCGCTCCTGCCCCATAACACAACAGGAAATTAATACACCACACCACCAGTATCAAAAACGCAGTTTTGTGCATATCTTTTATTTGGAATACCCCCTCCCCGCATCGTACCTTTGTGCCAACTAAATACCTATATCTATGAAGCATACCATACCTCTTAATTATTCCTTAGATCACCCTGAACCTACATAGTGTCACGGTGAGTAAACAATTAGCTGCGCCCAAGAACTTCGCAAATGACACGGGGACTCTGCGAGCCTATCTGGCGGTAGGCAGGGAACGAAACGATTTCCAAACAAATGAAGCGCTAACATCACCTCCCGGAACAGGGTCCCGCAGAATTGCGGGAGGGTCGGGGTTTAATTAAGCAGGCTGTCTTTGCGAGGAACGAAGCAATCTCGCATCAGCTCGTATTCGTTTGCTGGTATTGAAAATCAAGAACATACACATAGTGTCACACTGAGCCTGCCGAAGTGCGACACGGTCACGAGCTCTGTTATAGCGACGCCGGAAGCAACTAATTCAAAACACCCGGTCCATTTTCATAACCCATTCAAAACCAACACCAACAACACCCGGTTTGCTTTATTTTTTTGGAAAATACTGCTAACCGCTACACCCTTAAATTTGTAAAAGAATGATTAGAACGATCATAGTCTTTATTATAATTACTTGTGCATGCAGCAATTTGCAGGCACAAGTAAATTTAGTACGTAATGGTAGCTTTGAGCAATATACAGATTGTCCAACAGGATTGGATCAAGTGGCTTATGCAAAACACTGGAGAGCATTAGATTCCCCATCTGTTATGACAAATCCCTTAGACTGCCTGCCAGATTATGTAAATGCTTGCAGCATATGGGGGGCGTGTGGTGTTCCTGTTGGTAATTTTTACTATCAATATCCACATACAGGCAGCGGAATGATGGAAATATCTCTATATGATGACTACGAAGTAGCATCTTTTGCTTTTTTTGATTATTTGCAGATCCGCTTGGCAACCCCTCTTGATCTAGGGCAGTCATATTGCGTAACTTTCTATTTAAATATGACAAACAGATCTTCTTATGCGGTTAATAACATCGGCGCTTATTTTGATGATGGCACCATTGATACTACCAGCCAGTGCTATATGCCGCAAACACAATATACGCCACAGATCCTTGAAACAAGCATTATCAGCGATACACTAAACTGGGTGAAGGTGCAGGGTAGTTTCATAGCCAACGGTACGGAGAAATTTATGACCATCGGCAACTTTTTTGACACCTCTCACGCAACCCACATAAGAGTTGGGGGACTACATAACGGAGTTTACCTGATAGACGACGTAAGCGTAATAGCCAGCAATGCGATGGCCGATGCAGGGCCGGATGTGAGCCTGGTAATAGGTGATACTGCCAGCATAGGGGTGGCCGTAAATGGCGATGGCATGCCGTGCTACTGGTATGTGGCGGGTAACAGCACACCTACAGACAGTGGCGGTACCATAAAGGTGCATCCGGCTGTAAATACCACCTATGTAGTGAGCATGGACCTGTGCGGCACCATTACCTACGATACTGTGCAGGTGAATGTGCACCCTGATGGCGTAGCCACCATGGCCGGTTTGCAGGCGATCTCGGTAAGCCCTAACCCGGCAAGCGATAAAATAAGCATTAATGCCCTGCCTGCAGCAACACCATACCGCTTGCTGGATATGAGGGGTGCTGCCCTGTTGCAAGGTGTCTGTAGCCCGGCCGATAATACGATTTCCCTTTCTGGCGTTCCCTCAGGCTTTTATTTATTAGAACTGGAAGCTACGACAGGAGGCAAAGTCATAAAGAAGGTAATAAAAGAATAGGGTGCATTATCCTCCTAAAACACCCGGTTCATTTCTCACAAATCATTAAAAATCAACACTAACAACACCCGGTTTTATAATCGGCCAAACGTCAGGGAGCAAAAATAAAAACGAAAGAGCGTAATTTTAGGGGGTGAAGACAACCCTCTACGACCTAGGCGCAGCTCCCATCACAATCGAGAAAATAGGCGATCTGATCATTATAGAACAGTATGTTAAGCAGATGCGCCTCGGCCCCACAACAGCTAAATGGCTGGCAGACAGGCTCAACGACTGCATCATAAACGGTCAATTTGGGCCTTTCTCTCTCGAACGCGAAGGCCAGAAGCTGCTCACATTCCTTCGAGATACCAAGTACTTATTCCTTATTGGCACCAACGTTCGTTTCAATATGGACCTGCCAACTGCAGAGCACATGCTACACTGGCTCCGCTTCAATTAAAAGGGCTTTAAACATCGTTTAAAGCCCTTCGCAATTTGTATATTTGCCCTGCCAATCAACAAACAACAGCCAGTTCCACTGGCCTGATTTCCCCATTATAGAGGAAACCGCCCGGACACGAATACGCAAGTATTCAGGCTGTTGTTTGTTGATTGGCGTCACATCCTCAGTCGTCCGGGCGCCAAAACTCAATAATTCCACGTCATCACCTCTGTCTTCAGTTTACCGCTGCCCTTGTTCACACTCACCTTCTGTTCCACAGTTTTCTGTTTCCAGCCATGCTTCTTAACGTACCCGGCCAGCAGATCACTCGGATAAGAGCTCAGCAGGAACTTACCCTTAATGCTGCTCAGCACCTGGAGCAATCGCTCAAAATCGTGGATGCTGTACCCTCCGTAGTGGCCGCAGTCACTGTTGTAGTACGGAGGATCACAGTAAAAGAAAGACTGATCAGTGTCCCGGCTCTGGATGATGTAGAGCGCATCCGCACACTCCAGCTGCACGTTCTGTAGCCTGATCGCGTAGTCCTCAGTAAACAGCACGCCCTTGTTGTGTATCTTCTTGGTGGTGGTATTCCGGGCCTTATCATATCCCCAGGTGCCGTCGAGCATGCTGGCGAACGACTGGCTGGCCAGCACCCACACTGCCCAGGCTCGCTTCAATGGGCTAAACATATGCGGGTTCTCGTAGATCACAGCCGCATCCTTATGCAGCCGCCTGCTGTGCAGGGTGATCTTGATCTCCTTCTCCAGGCTAATGTAGTCCCGCTGTATGACTGTGTAGAAATTAATGAGCTCCGTGTTCAGGTCGTTCAGTACCTCTATCTCGCTGGGCTCTTTGGCGAAAAACAGAGCCGCGCCACCGGCAAACGGCTCTGCATATAATGTGTGCTCTGGGAAGAGCGGAAGGATGGTCGACACTAACTTCTGTTTGCCGCCGTAATACGTGATTGCACTTTTCATATTTGCTTCTAATTGATGGTTTCGATTTCTTGCCTGATTTCACCCATCAACAAAGCATGATCATTAATCCAGTGGTATGCTCACGCAAAACCATAAACCATATGTAGCAGTAGTAACAGGCCGCACGAAATTGATCCCGATATCTCCTGATATAGTTACCATAGCACTAAGCTGTAGCAGGTACTGAGAGCTGGTTCGGTCTAAAGGCTTAGTATTGTCAGAGATATGGGTTATAAATGGCCGGTTAAATAGCGGCACATAACCTGTAGGTAATGTGGCTATAACAATAGGGGTATTGCTAGGCAGAGTTGGGAAATCTGCTGGCGTAAGGGCGGTCAGTACTCCGGAAAGTTCCAATGTATTAGTAAGTATGTTCTTTCTGTATCTCACCGAGCCTGTTACGCTACCAAATCCCGATCCGGTACTCACTGTGATAGCTACCCAATCTTCCCTATGACGCGCTCCGAAGGACTCTCCGAATAGCTTAAAGCTGGCCATTGTATAGCTGTCCGCTGGTGGGCTGTTCGGCACTATCCCGAAAACACCCGTAGTGCTGTACATCACTTCCTGGCTAGCGCCATTAGCATAGTTTTCCGTTATGGTAACGGTGTTAAGTGTGATGCCCAGAGTATTACCGGGTCCGGGAGCAATGACAATCGTACCACCATTGGTAAAATATACCTCCCCGTCCACTGCGAAATAGCCCGGGGTCAATGACGATCCGTCAAGGGCCATGCCGGAGAGTATTACCGGGCCACCATATCCCTCACCCCCCATGCTGGTAAATGCCCGTAGAAACTCCTTCCATGCGCTCTGCATAAAAGCAAGGTGGTCTTGGTTGAACAATAACCCACCGGCGTTAGTTAAATTGATTGTCTTCATATTGTTGGATTAAAATATTACGATACTGTAGGCACTCATGCTTGGCAATCGGTATTGCTCTACCACTGCCCTTACCCTTGCTTCACTGTAACCTGCTGCCAATGTTACTGCCTCAGGTATGTTCACTATAAATACATCAGCACTATCAGCCGCTATTACTTCAGCTGCGGTAAACAACGGTACGGGGTTGCCTTCGCTCCCCAGGTACAACGGCAATGGCCGTAATTCCAGCGCTATGAACAACCATACATATTCCGGATAACTCCTGTCTGTTATGTATATACGGCGCGCTTCACTATCAAATGTGTCGTTAAGTACGGCTTCCATACTGTATACCTGGCTGGTGTGGTTAACGAAGTACACATTGGCCAGCCTGTTCACAGTAAACACGTCATACAACCACTTGGTGGGCGTTATAAGTATATTCATCCAGGCAAGCCACCTGCGCTTACGTAGCAACACCGGGCTCAGCATTTCTATCAACCGGCTATATACAATATCAAAGTAGTTCATATACTATAGTGGGCTATGTGCCACATAAGTGGTGTAAGTGGTAAAGAAATCCTCATCAACGTTCAGATACCCGGCATCAGGATTATACTCGGTCACTATCGGAGCGTAGGGAAGTAACCCATAGCGTGCCTGGATCGTATCTGGCATACATATTCTCACCCCTGGCACATTATCTTCTATATAGCGGATCAGCTTGTTTTTTACAAACAGCCCATCAAACGGCAATGCACGTACAAATGCCTTCAGTGCGTCAAGCACCGGCGTATCAGCGGTACCGTCCAGCCTTGCACCGTCTGTACCTAATACCATCGCATCATAATAGATGATGAACGACGCTTGTAGGTCATCCGGATTATACGAAGTGATCCTCACCCGGCAGCCAGCATCTTTTATTTGCCGTATATAGCTGCCTACCGCACTTTGCTGGTCCGATGTCAGCGGAGCAATTTCACCGGCATTGTCTTTCGCTATCTTCAGGTATAGATAAGGAGCTACCTCCCTGTAGGCTGCATATTTTACGATCTGTGCATCGGCGTCTATTGTTTCATACACATCGCTATTGTCGGGCAGTTCGTATCCTTCCTGGAAGGCTTTAACCTTCATCACGTACCAGCCTGGTGTGTGCGGTTTCATAACAGAAAGAATGCCGGTAATTTCAGCCTTATGCAGATCAAAGAGCGTTTCCAGCACATGCTGGCAAAATGCCACTATATACGTCCACATCAGCCACACAGCTACCGCGCTGGTAGATGTTAACCTCACCCCAACCGTAACATCAGCCTCCTTAGCGGCTATTATGCTATCCTGTATTTGTTTTATTGTCCTGGCCATTGATCAAAGGGGAATTACTGCATTAACGTATATGGTATAGGCTGATATTGCAACTTCTGGTCTCAGCCAACACATTTTAATAGTTCCATCTTGAGCTACGTAGCAGTTTAGTTGTCTTATCCAGTCCACACCGGCATCATCTTTAAAGGCTCCAGCGCCATAAAAATAGGCCGAGAAGTATGCTGGCACGGCTAAACTGATGGGTAAAGTGCCCATTATTTTGAAACCCGATCCGGGTAGCGCAGCAAAGTTTTGTGCATTATTCGCTGACAGTGTTCCTCGCATCACCAGATAACCACCTATCCTATCTATTTTATAATATAGGTTGCCATATACACCACCATTGGCAGCGGATGTAAAAACGACTATACTGTCCCAATATCCCCGGTACATATGCGTAAATAGCGTATCAAATGGCACACCCGTTTGCGTGCCATCTGTATCAGCCACTACTACACCGTCATGCACACTCGGCACCTTATACACGCCGTCCTGGTAGCGAAATGGCAGCTGGTATTTCTTGTTAGTAAAAGAAACACCATCCCAGCGCACACCGGCCATATAGTCATTGGTGCTCACATTGGTGGTAGTGCTAAAGTCGCTGATCTTCTGCGCCCAGGTACTCATGCTGCATATCGCCAGCAGCAGGGTAATAATTGCTTTTCTCATGTTTATATACTGTTTAAATTGTTACTCAGGTAGTATTGTATCTCCGTCCTCTGTTTCCAGTGTTGTGGCTCCGTCTTCAGCCAATAGGGCACTACCGCTAGGTAGTCCGGCCATTGTACCCATAGTCCCTATGGTTATTTCCCGCTCGGCCAGGTATTCCAGGGCTGTTCTGTCGGTGGCCACGCCGTCTGGTATAACTATCGGTGTCCCCTCTGCCGGTATATCCGATGGCGATACGTTATTGGCCACACACACGGCCATGTATCCCTCCAGTGTCCCGGTCTCCTGTAGCACGGCATCAGCCAGCGTCTGTCTCGGTCTTATTGTGTAGTTGATGCTCATTTGTAATACGCGTCTGTGTTAATGATCCCGCTCTCTACGGCCACCTTATTCACCTGCATGCCGTCTGCAGCAAACTTCTCCGCTATCTCCTGTACCAGGGCGCTTTGTCCTTCATCGTCTATATACTCCACAGCCCCTACCGTCGCCGTTGGAAACTGCTTTACCTCGCCCTTATTCAGCAGCAGCAGTAATTGTTCATGCTGCGCTGTTGATTCTCCTATCACAAAGTCACCGTCCCTCATCGACAGGTCAAAATCATCATCCAGTAGTATATCAAATACGTCAGCCATATATTCTATTTTAAATTGTCACCCTGAGCCTGTCGAAGGGTTATCCGTGTTTTACGTTAGTGTTCTCCAAATCGGCAACAACTGTATTCGTCAGCAGTTCGGTACACCAGCTGGCGAGTGCAGTTTTCAATGCAAGGCCGCCATCACCAGGCACCGGCGTCCAGCCGGTGATCAGCGTCATCAGCTGATTGATCGTTTGCTCCAGGTTGTTCAGCTTGTTCACCAGGTCTTGTACTTTCACTATTCCGCCCAGGTCGGTTCCGTTCAGCGCCACGCCTTCGCTGGTTATTTGTATAGTGATGCTGCCCGTTTTTATCAGCACCTTGCTTACACTACTACAGCGTATAATTGCTTTATTGCCGGTACCATCCAGGGCAGCTACCCATACCACACTATTCACCGCTGGCACGCAGATCATTCCATCAGCCATACCAGAGAAGGTGTTTATCTGTACACCTTTTGTAAGCACGTCGGCTGTATTCACATTCAGGGCCACATCACAGGTGCCAGCACTTTCGTTCACGCTCTTCACTATACCCGTAAACACCACAGGCTTACCACCGGCCATCAGTGCTATATCCTCTATTACTTCACCTATCTGTTTTGCTTTCTTTCCCATTATTACCTTTTTTGTCACCCTGAGCCTGTCGAAGGGCATTAATCTTTAAACCCTATTTGCGGCCCCACCTCCACTATGCGTCTGCCACCGGCAGGGCTAAAATTTACCCGTACACTTTCCGCTATGTAGTAACCCTTGCTGTCCGGGTATCGGCTATCCTCCAGCCACATCTTATAACCCGGTTGGCAGTACGGCTGCAGAAACGCTGTCACACTTCCTTCAAACCCAGTATAGTTTTTCTGGTACTGCATCTCGTTGGCAATCTTTTGCATTTCGGCTATGCTGTGCAGGTTGTTGCTCATCGCCGTCGCCCTGTTAGATAGCACCTTCTTTTCACTGGCCGTTTCTACACGTCTGCCGGTGGCCAGTGTTCCACCAAGTATCACTTGTATGGGTTCTGCCGGGCGCTTTATGGTCAGACTATTATCGCGCAGGCAGTTATAGCCTATACGGTACTTCACTTCGCCAACACCAAACGGGTTGCGTCCTTCCTTATATGCTGTATAGGTGAGGCCGCACCACAGTGTATCCGGGGTAACAAAGAAGATCGTGATCACCCGCTGGCATATGTTCATGATCTCGCGGATCACGTCAGTGCCACCGGCATTGTCCAGGGTAATGTTGTACAGCTGTATATCGTCCTGTACCACCAGTTTTATCCCGGTACCCTTTACGGCCAGCTGTAGCAGCTGCTTTACGCTGGTTTGTGCATAAAAGCCCTTCAGGTTCTTATTAAGGCGTAGGGGGCGTATATAGCCCTCGCACACTATTTCCGTCGGCATCCGGCCACCACCTGGGTTTATGTAGTTCACAAAGCCCTGGAACTCCGTCTTCAGGTCGCCGTTATAGCCCAGCTCTACTTTTACCTTGTCGTTCTCTTTAAACAGGTCGCCTATAGTCTCCAGCTGTGGAGCGCTGCCGTTCTTATACTTCACCCTGCCCACTGTCGGCATCCTTATGGTGCAGCTATCCGCAGCACTGTGCAGGCTGCGCTCTACCGTCCCGCTCTCCACGCCGCTCCAAGTAAATCCACCTACCGTTATCCGGCTATTCAGTACAAACATTGTTTTCGTCATTGCGAGGAACGAAGCAATCTCGCATCCTCATGAATAATTAAGCCATTGAGCCATTAAGCCATTGAGCCATTTATCAGATTTCCACCAGGTCTACTATCCCGTCGCTAATGAACCTGATCTCGTAACCAAACACATTCTTTACCCCGCGCACTTCCGGTATGCTGATGCCTGATAGCACTACCTTATAGCCCACGTCATTCAGCCATATATCCGAGGCGGCACAGCGCAGCTTCAGCGGCGTGCCTATTACAAACAGGTCCTTCAGCTGTTTCATCATCGCCTCCGGATACTCGTTGGTGGTGTTGATCATCACACCGCGCACGGTCACCTCATACAGGTCTATCTGGCTCAGCTCTATCACGCTGCCCTGGCGCTCGGTTAGTGGCGTTTTTATTATTGTTTTCTGCGGTTGTATAGATACTACAGGGTGTGGCAGCTCCCAGCTCTTCAGGCTGTTTACAGCGCCCAGTATGCCTACCTTCGCCTTATCCTTGTCGGGGAAGCTCACTGTCACCGGCAGGTAGTATTCACGGCCAAACTGATCCTCGCTGTAATACGGCGAGCCATAGTCGCCAAACTCCTTACGGTTCAGATCGGTCACATCGGCAAATCCCGTTACCTGGTCAAACTCGAACGCTGCACTTTCATACCCGAAAATGGCACTGTATAACTCCGATATGCTAAGACTGATTGACATTTAAATTCCGTTTAAATTGGTAAGCATTGAGCCATTGAGCAATTAAGCCATTGAGCCATTATCCCAGGGCCGCTTTCGCACTCTGCAGTATGCGCAGCAGTATATCTTCCTGGTCGCGCTCACTATATTCTTTGGCTTCCGCCATGCTGTTTACATGAAATACTTGGTCTTTGATCATCGGAGCGTTCAGGTTGATGATGATCTGCCGGTTACCACCTCCCGCTATCTTTCTGCCGGTATCACTTATAGAACTTGTCAAATCACTACTGGAAGTATCCGGATGCAGTAATTTGTCCAGGTTATTGTAGTCATAGTTCATCAGGCTACCGGTATACTTGTTGCCTGTCTCTTTCTGCAGGCGCAATATTGTATTCCATTCTTTGGAGAACGCTGCACTGTTTTTACCGTAGCTTTTGCCCCATAGCTTCTTTTGCGCCTCCGGGTTATTGACCAGTACATTCCCTTCATTTACCAGCTCCGCAAACCTGCTGTTACGCTCTTCCCAGCTGCCCTTGTCCATCAATTGCTTGCCTTTTGCTCCAGCCTGCACCATAAACTGCAGCAGCATATCACTAACAGCACCTGACTCATTATATTTAAACCCGTAGTCCACTCCTATCTTTCCAATCTCACGTTCTTCCATCAGCCCTATAGGTCGTGGTCCTTTCATCCCTCCGTCGCGCCAGGCTTTTAGCTTCAATGCATTCGCAGATGCAGCCAGTAAGCGATTGCCCTCCTCCTTGTCAAGTTGGCTGCTCATCTTCATTTCGGCAACTCCTATACGTTTTCCATAGGCATCGTTTACCTTATTCAGTATTTTAAGCAGCTCCTCATTCTTCGTCTTTTCCTTATCTATTTCCCCGTAGAATTCAGGGTACTTAGCCTTCAGCTCATCTATCAGCCTGGCCCTTACCTCGCTTTTCTCATTCAGCTGAGTAATCGCTCCTACAAGAGTGTTCGCTGCGGCCTGTTCATTGCGCAAGCTATCCGGTACACTTTGCCCAACGTGCAGAAAGTGCAGCAGGCTGGTGGCCGCCTTCATGCCAGCTTCAGCTATTGGCATAAGGCTATTGCCTATATCTATCTGCGTGGCCGCCCAGGCTCCCTTCAGCTTCAGCAGCTTACCACCCGCTGTTTCCCCTATCTGGTCCATCATCTGGTAGAAGCGGCCACCCTTGCTGGTAGCTACCGTAAATGCCTTATCTACCATTTCAGAGGATATCTTACCCTCTTCCATCAGGTCCTTTAGGGTGCCTACGGTCTGCTTGGTTTTAAAACCGAACTCTTTCCAGTGCTCGGCCATTACGCTTAGCGGGTTAAATCCTGCATTGATGTACTGCAGAAGATCCTGGCCCATCAGCTTACCGGCTGCCGTCGTCTGCGATCGTACCAGTGCCAGGCTCTGCATCCTGTCCGTATCGCCCATCCCTACGTCGCCTACTTCCCTCAGCTTCCTGGTCACGCTACGCTCGTTCACCCCAAAGCCCAGCATGGTCTGGGCGTTCTGGTACACACCACCACCCACCAGGGTGTTCATCTTCATGTCGCGCAGCTCGTTAGCCAGGGCACGGCCACGGGTGGCATTTCCTACCAGCACCTCAAAGCTCTTCAGCCGGGTGCCATAATTCATGGCAGCTTCTATGCTGTCAGTTACTACCTGCTTAGCAGCATATCCGGCAGCAGCTATGCCACCAGCTATCAGGCCGCCCTTCAGCAGGCCGCTCATGCCACCACCAGCACGCCCACCGGTTCCGCTCAGGTTATTTATGCGCCCCTCCAGCTGGGCTATCTCCCTGTTCGCGGCAGTTATCTGCCGGGTATCAATCATCAGCTCACGCCTGGCGCGCAGGGCGTTCAGCTGGCGGTTCATTTCGCCAAGGCTTTGTGTCGCATAGCGGGCCTGGCGCTGGGTAGTACCAAGGTTACGGTTCACGTAGCCCAGCATGGTATTGGCATTGCTATTCACCGCAGCAAGACCGCGCTCGCTGAAGTTGACTACGAAATTGATGAAACCGCTATTTGCCATGTGTAATTGTTTGTGATCTTATGCCTGTCACCCTCAGCCTAGTTTACCCTGAGCTTGTCGAAGGGTCGAACCACGCTCTGTAACTAAGAAGCCCGCCCTTGTCCGGACGGGCCTCTCGCTTATCTTCTTCTTGCCTTTCTGCCGGGGCCATTGGCCACCAGCCCTATTTTTGCCAGCTCCACGCTTCTCTGCGCTTCCTGGCTGCGTATGTATTCCAGGTGTTTATACATCTGCGCCCATTCCTGGTCGCTGGCCGCCTGGTAGTTATAACCGGGCATGTGGTAACAAAACTGTGCATTCACATACCCTATGGGATCAGCCTCCGGCCCTCCTGCCGATCCCTTTATAAGTTTACCAGTACCGCCATGCTGCCGTCCAGCTTATGCTGTATCGTGTTGTATACGCCAAGCAGCATGGTGTCATTCTTATCTACCTCGGCGCTGCCGCCTATTTTGGTCAGGCCATACAGCTCCTCCAGGCGGGCAAGGGGCTGGCTGCTCTTGCTCAGTGCGCAGTTCACTTCCTTGCGGTCGGGGTTTTTAAAGTACACTATGTGCCCCTCTTCAGTCACTACCTGGTATATGCCCAGCTTGTGTTGCGTCTTCCAGGTTGCTATCTGCTCTGCAGATGCTTCACCTATCCACGGCTTACGCTCCGGCTCTGGCTGCTGGCCACCCCCGTTCTCTGTGGCTGCCGTATCAAATAAAAAACGTCTCTTCATTTTATAAAAATTAATGGTGTTGAAATTGGATTAGTCGTTCAGGTCCAGGGCCACAAACGGAGTGTTGATCATCATATGATCTGCGCCTTGCTCCCAGCTCTTCTCGTACTCCGTAAACTCCAAACCAACAATGGTGTCGGTCTTAAGGGGTCTGCCAGGTGCAGGCTTATAGGTAATTACCGCATCCACAGATACGTCGAGCACGCTCTCACCACCTGCGGCTTGTGCAGCGGCATTCAGGTCGTCCAGTGCGCCCTTCAGCAACCCTACACTACCTTCTATGGTCTCATTGCCACTCTGTATTGATATAGCCTTATTACCGGCACCATGCAAGGCCTTTTTCTCTTTCGTGCGCTTATAGCGTACGCTTTGTATCTTGGCTACTGGCGCTCCGCCTATAAAGAAGGACATATCTGCCCACTCGCACTCCTTGCTGTCAAAAAATGTTATTCCAGCCATATTGAGTTTCTTTTATTGTTTTAGTTTAAAAATTTAAAACTTGTCACCCTGAGCTTGTCGAAGGGCTCGGTTCCTGGTACTTATTTACAGCGCCGGGTTTCTGAAGCCGAGGTTCACCGTAATGTCAGTGGCATAGCCTACAGGCACAATACGCAGCTCTACGTTCAGGTTGTTCGTGCTGAGTATGTTCTGCGCAGGATTGATTGTACAGCTCACGCTGCTGATCTCCTTATTCACCGTCATACTGTTGTTGATCTGGTTCACGATCTGCTGGCTCAGCCATTTACAGAAGCCCGCATCCAGGGTACCGTCGGTATTCACTGGTACCTCATCGTCTACCTCCTGTACAAACGTGGCATAGGTTATTCTGTGCGCCTTATCTATGATCCTGCCACGCGCCAGGAAGTGGTAGTCGTCCGTAGTAGCACTGGCAGTGCCGTCATGGCTAAAAAAGTAACCTTGTACATTTGGATAGGTAACGAATGTGATAAAGCCAAGACCGGCTATTGCAGCACATTCATCCAATACACTTCCAGATACCGCTGAATCTCCTATATATGCCAGATCAGTGTTTAACGCACCAGAACGGACCCGGCTTACCTTACGTTGTACTGCTATTGTAGCAAGTCGGCCAAGTACCAACCCAACAGCTGAACCGTCACCCTCTTGCGTATCGCCTATCAACACAGCGGCATAGTTGTTAGTAGTTCCATTGGTGATATCGGCAAGAAGCCCCGGATTATTCTGGTAAGATGTCCCTCCGATGACTGCTCTGAAGGGCCAGTGCTTATTGGTATCGTAGCTTTCCGCCACCGCTGCCAAATTATCAAGCGCATCATATACATCTGCATTCAGACCATTGGTAATAACTACATCCCCATCATAAACCACACGATCATTAGATACTACCCCCAACAGCTTTATACGTCCCTCTGCGCCGTCTAACAGTTTACCTATATAGTCACCCTCTATGTCGCACATTTGCGTAATAGTCTTTGTGCTTTCTACTGGCATTACATACAATTCTGCACCTTTCCCGGCTTCAGCATAAAAATTGCTCAACTGACTCCATAAGAAAGGATTTCCACCCTGGGTTATACCTGCGCCAGCAACCGCTGCCATGCTCGTGAATAACATCATCCTGCCCGCCAACACCATACCTTCCTCATTCGCGTTCAGAATAATTCCGGCTACACCATCGTTGGTTTGCAATGTGCTACCCAGGTTGCCGTTCGCTAATGTGATATTTACTCCACCCATATTTATATTAAATTTTTGTTCCTTAATGTCATCCTGAGTTTGTCGAAGGACGAGTTTTTTCACCGCCAAACCCCGCCTTGTTAGGGCGGGGCGGCAAAGGCACCTTTTCCGGGGATACCTTATTCCTGGGCTACTCCTATCTTCACCCGATTGTGTTCATTGAGCCATTCAGCTATTAAGCCATTGAGCCATTATTCCGTTGGCAGCGCGTCCACAGCGTTCTTCGCAGCCACTACAGCAGCTTCGGCAGTTTCCAGGGCAGTTGTCGCTGTGTTTACGGCCTTGGTAGCCTTGGTCTTATCTGCCGGTGCAGCATCGGCGGCAAGTGCTGCCTTAGCGGCATTGGCAGCATCCAGGTCGTTATTCGCCTTGTCACGGGCGGCCACCGCATCGGCCAGTACCTGCTCAGCCTGCTGTCTTGGTGTCAGCACCGGGTTGGCGTTTGGTTCCTGGTTCTTGGAGCTTGTGCCCTGGCCCTTAGACTGCTCAGCAGCTATCAGCTGCTCAGCCTGCGCCCTGGTGATGGTTTCTATTTTGCCAGTGCCTTTGCCTGCCCGCTTCAGGGCAGCTGCCTGGTTCTGTGCATCGCCTTTATTCGCAAAAGGTATGCCGTCCTCGGTCACGTGGTATACGTTCACCTTCGGATTGTCGAGGAATGCTTTTAAGCGTGGTTCCATATTTGAAAAATTGAATTAAGTGTCGTTATTAGTATTCGATGAACCCTACCAGCGCCAGTCCGCCGATCACCCTCGTATGTCTTACCACCTCATAACCCTCTCGGCTACCATCATCGTTGCTGTTACCCTCTATCGTATGGATCACATTACCCTCTACACGCTCTACTATGCCGGTGTGCCCAACACCACCGTGGAAGAGGAGAACAAACTGATAGCCCGGCTTTATCAGGCTTGGATCATCTTTAGCCTGCGCCAGTGATATCTTCCTGCCTTTTGTTGTCTTCCAGCAGGCTGCAACACCGCCAGTACGTGGCACCAGGCTGGGTACCTTAGCCACTTTAGCCGCTTCCTGGTAGCACCAGTGTACAAACGCCTGGCACCAGGCATATCCCGGCTTCAGTCCTACGCTTGCCAGGTATTGGTCTACCATTGGACCGCTGTTGCTGCCCTTGGGCTGTTCCTGCTGTCCCAGCTGGCTTATCGCTATGCTCAGCGCTACTTCGCCTATCCTTGTAGGTGGTGGGGTATTTATGGCGTTTGTGCTCATGCTCTAACAAAAATTTTAAGTATATAATAGCCTACGGTCACTGCACCTATTACGGCCAGTACTTTCAGCAATCCGTCCAGTAGTTTCGCTCCCCAGGTAGGTTGCGCTTCCTGCACCACTTCCTTTAAGCTCTTCTCCCTGGTAGTGGTATCAGCGCTGGCCACATGCTTCAGTTCGTTCACGCTGTCTCGCAGCCTGTAGATCACTGTCGAACTGTTGATGCTGTCACGCTTCATGCGGTCTACAACTATCGTCAGGCTGTCAGCAGCACATTTTATATGCCGGTTACCCTGTTTGTCGGTATAGGCCGTCAGGCGCACATTGCCCTGCTTTACGTCCACGTTGCTGTCGGCTTTGTCCTCCGGGATGATCGCACCCACCTCGCTACCAGCAATGCCAATTGTCTCGGTAGTTTCTTTATGGCTGGAGAAGGTATTCGTCCCGCTGCTGTCTACTTGTTTAACGGCCACCTTGTTGCTGTCCTTGTTGCTTACCTTGATCGCCACTTTTAGGCTATCCTGGCTGGTGCTCTTCACAGTGCGCAATGCCCTACACCCGCAGCAGTTCATGATCACAAACCCGATCAATATGAACAGGATGATCAGCAAACCCTCCTCTACTGGTGTCAGCACCTTACCCGGCAGCTTTATCTTTTCTTTTATATATCTCCACATATGGTTTGTCTTTAAACACTATTTAAATGATCAGGTGGGCAACGCTCTGCTTTGCTAAAGAGGAGTACCCGAAGGGGGAGGTGATTGCTTATTCAGCAGCTCTGTCTTTTTTTTGCTTCCGTCGCTGCTGCCCCATTTAAAGTTCATCAGCAGGCTTATATTACCTATCAGAGCACCTATAATGATCGACACGCCGTCCAGCGTCTTCCCGGTGATCAGGCAGGCAATGCCAAAGCCTATCAGCGCCCACAACATGGTCAGCAATACCAACCAGAAACCCAGGTTCTTACCTTTTAAATTATCTATGAACGACATATTGCTATTTTTTTATTGAGCCATCTACTTGTATTCCTCCTTCAGCGCCTTTATATTGGCGCATTCCTCTATGCAGCTGCACCTCAACTTGCTGCGTTTCCTTTGCTTCAGCTTCCAGCTTATCTTCATGCTGTAGTCCACTATCGCAAGCGTAGTCAGTAGGGCCGACAGGCAGAACATACCTGCTTTGAAATAAGGACTTACCTTTTCTACTAGTCCCGCCCATTGAGTTGTCCAGCTGCTGGCCACTAGGAAAATCCCGGTAGCGTCTGGCATTATGCTATGCGTATTGTGTGAAGCCATTTATAAAGTGGTTGCACCTCAAAACCCCGTCCCGGTGTTAACCAGGTACGGGGTAAAGTTGTTTTATAACATGTCAAAGAACTACAGTGGAATTGAGCCATTAAGCCATTGAGCCATTTCGCCATTATCTTCCCACCACTCTTCGTCCTTATAGCGTACAAGTAGCTTTCCTTTTATCCTGGCATTGCTACCAGCTGCTTTATTGGTTGTCTTCAGCAGTGCCCGGTAACTTTTAAACGGATTGCCGGTAAAAGAATAATAGAAGGCATTCTTAGCCTGGTTAGCACAGGTAAACGTCTGCACCGTCGCATAGTCCACCGCTGTCCCGCTGTCCACGCTGCCCTGGAAGGTGATCGTCACGCTGTCCACCCTTCCGGCCACGCTGTCTACGGTAAACACCCACGTGCTGCCGTTATACACACCATACAGCTGCTCGGTCAGCGTGTCAGCTGTGCTCAGTGTTACCGTCCTCGATGTTGTCACCAGCGGCATGTCTGTGATCTTGTACTTTGTCCTGGCTGCAGAGCCGCCATTGTTGAACGAGCCCTTCGCCTCGATCGTTTGTACCTGCATTGGCTGGGCGGTAGCTTTAATACAAGCCGTACTCGCTATTACGATCGCGCAGTGGGCTATTACCAAAAATCTCTTCATGTAGTTCGTTTTTGTTGTTAACTGTTTCTACTACCTTAAGCCGGTGCGCCACCCTCGTGGCACTTACCGGCTTAAGTATTGGAACTTGGTTCCTGGAATTTGGATTTTGAAATTTGGCTTACGCTTCTACCGCTGGCACTGCCTGCACTATGGCCAGTACACCAACTTCCGTCTTACGGCGCTTGCTACCACCAGCACGTACAAGAGTTGAATACATGTCACCATATGCGGTAGGGCTATCCTTCTGCTCAAAGAAGCGGCCTTCGCCAATAGCACGGCTTACGTATCCTTCGTACCAGAAGAGCGCGGCAGCGTTATCTGTAGCCGCTCCGGCTGCACCGTATGGCCTTAATGCAGGCAGGTCAGCATTGGTGTACTTCAGCACGGTGTTACGCTCGTAGAAAGTAAAGCCGTACAGTTGGCCCACAACACCGGTCGCAGGGTCTATCACCTTCGAGAAGTCCTGGTACTGTGTGGTCGACATATCCTGCACAAGCTGCGCATACATATCGCTGTCCAGCAGTGCGCAGCGGCCTTTCTTCGGCCAGCGCGCCTTGTTGGCGGCTGTCTGTGCCTGCTTAATGTCATATACACACAGGCCAAGCCTGTCCCCGGTAGCTGCAGGCAAATGCGCAGCGTATTTCACACGCGGTTTGCTCAGGTCGTTCCTGTCCACACCTGTAGTGCGCAATATGTTGTTATTGGTGGTTACCCCATCTGCCAGTAGCGCGGTACCTGTTGGCGCCCAGTTGATAAGGATGTCTTCAGAGATGCGTTCGTCAAGCGCCAGCTGTGTTTCGCTCAATTCACTGTCCATCTTATCGTAAGACAGTTCCTTTTCTTCGGCATCCGTAATGATAATAGGGTCTGATGTAAATTCAGCAATATCATAGGTCACTTCGCTGTCCTCGCGCTTCTGTGGGTTGGTGGGTGTGCCATCGATCACCCTGTTCTTTTCTACGCCTGGAGGTGCACCGGCATTAGGAATATGGACAGTTTTATTATCCACATACTGGCTATCGTCTACCGATTTCAGGATAAACTGATTATCCTGGAACAGGTTTTCCTCAATGCGATCCTGCCACACTTCCTTGTTCAGCGCCATAAACGCCATGCCCTTTGTGCTACCCGGCAGCAGGGATAAGAAAAGGCTCAGGCCAAAGCCTACAAAAAATGCCAGCACGCTGCCAAATGCGGCCATGCCTATCGCTCCCGCGCCTACTGCCATCATCACGGCCAGGGCAAAACGGTAAATACTGAAATGTTTCTTCATGTGTATTTTGTAATTAAAAGAGTTGATTAATGTTTGTTCGTTTGGTACCTGGTGACTGCTATTATTTCCTTTTGCTGGCGAAATAGGCTTCCCTTACCTCCTGTACCGCTTCCGGGCTCATACTGTGCAGCTGCGCCATCTCGCCACTCTTCATTAGCACCGTGTAACCCTTAGCCATCAGCGCCTTCACCTCTGGTGTATGGCTGCCTTCCTGTCGCGGCTGTACATTCAGCTTGGTCATCACGCTGGCAAACGGGGCCATTGTCTTCAGCACTTCGTCCAGTGCGTCCGGGTTCTTCGCATACTGTGCCATAAACACAGTGTACTGCTGTTCGGTGATCTGGCCCTTTTCTTTGGCGCTGTCCAGCTTCATTTTCACCTGGTTGGCGGTCAGCTTTTCGTTAAGCTCTTCCAGTTGCTGCTTATAAGTGTCAGCCTGTAAGGCCTTACCATGCAGTGCGGTCATTGCAGCTTCTACGGCTGCGCTATTGGCATCAGCTGCCACTCCCAGCAGCGTGGCCATCTTGGGAGATAAGAATTGTTTTTCCATTATGTCGCTAAATTTTGACTCCATTTTTGCTTGGAAGGCCATATATATACCTTCCGCAGTTGCATCTTCCGGCAGCTCTACCTCTTCGCCGTCAAACACACCATCTACCAGTTTAGCACCCAAGGCCTTGTCAGCCGTATAGATGTTATCCTTGCCATTCATGAATATGGCGCTCACTTCTTCGGCTGTCATGCCGGTACGCTGGCAATACATATCTATGGCATCATCCTGCACGGTCTTCAGGAACTCTACCTGCTGGCTCATCTCATCCACTGTACCCTGCGCAAAGCCACTCGGCTGATGAAACAGCATACGGGCGTATTTGTTCATGTACAGCTTGTTACAGCACAGTGCTACCAGGCTGGCCATGCTCGCAGCAATACCGTCCACATAACCGTTTATTTCCATCCGGCAGCTTCGCATGGCCGATATCATCGCCACACCGTCCATTACATTGCCGCCCTGGCTGTTAATGTGCAGGTCTACTTCCTTGTGCCCGCAACTAGCCAGCCAGTTCAGCTCTTTTACAAATGCCGCACTCATTTCGGCATCAATAAAGCCATACATGTACAGCTTCGGACAATCGCCGCTATTCATACGTACTATTACCTTCTTTCCTGGCATGTTCTTGTTGGCTTTTAAAAAGTGCCTGCGGCCTTTTCGTTGTACGACCGCAGGACTTATAGTTTTCAGCACCGGGTTGTCATCCTGAGCTTGTCGAAGGACGACCTTCGCGCGTTGCCGATGATGTAAAATTGCATCAGCCTGAAAGCCCCTCCAAACGCAGTAAAGACAATGCTTACAGCCGAAAAGCATAATACCCGCCAACCCTCGGCATGATACTTTTTACACCCAAAAACCGCCGGTTTTTAAAGTCAATTTTGCTGTAGCTGCAAAGCAGCTACACAATTCATAGCATATGACTTTAGCGGAAAAGCAAGAAATGGCAGTCACAAAGGAGACTGCACGTATCATGTACTTGCATAGCAGCCTCAATCAAAAGGCAATTGCGATAGAGCTCAATATCTCCGAGCAAACCATGAGCGCATGGGTGAATGATAACCATTGGGCAGAGTTGAAAACCAATTTGGCTGTTTCACAGGATGAGCTGATCGCAAGGCTTGAAAGATTGCTTCAAAAAACATTGGAGCAGAACGAACGATACCTGGATGACGATGATCCGGAGACTAACCCCGATAATGACGGCGTGGTTAAGCTGGCTAAATCTCTGGAGTATCTGAAGAAGATAGCCGGTCCGTCCCAGATATATCAGGCTGGCATTGAGTTCCTGGGATGGCTGAAAAAGGAAAACCCTGAACTCGCAGCAGTTGTGGCTCCGCTATTCAAAAAGTTCACAATGACGCTCGTGCGTACCAAGGTTAAATAGTATTTAAATGGTAGTATATCAGGAAAAATCCCTTGCAGACTGGGAAAAAGAATTTTCTGCACTAGTAGCCAGTGTAATGACCTCCACGGCTACTGAAGAAGAGACCGATGAGCAGCAACGCGAGCGTAAGAAAAGACTGGAAGCACCCGGCAATCAGGAAGAATGGTTCGCCTGGTATTTCCCGAAATATTGCTTTGCCAAACCTGCCAGGTTCCAACGCCGGGCTACTGAGCGCTTAATAGCCGCTGCCCGCGAGATGATCGCGCAAGGCTGGGGTAAGTTCTCCCAATCTCGCAAATGGTGCCGTGGCCTCGCAAAGTCAACCCGCCGCATGCTGGAAGTCTTCTATCTCCACTTTGTACTAGGCCTTCAAATCAATGGCCTCTTTTGCTCCAAGTCAAATTCAAATGCCATAGACCTGATGGCTCCGTACATGGCCAATCTGGAAGCCAACCAAAGGCTGATAAAAGACTACGGCGTTCAGAAAAATCCCGGCAACTGGGACATGACAAAGTTCATTTCCAATAGTGGCTTTGGCCTTAAAGCTGTAGGTACCGGTCAAAGCCCACGCGGTTCCAAGAATGAAGAGATGCGTATCAACTTCATTATAATGGACGATACGGACGATGATGAAGTTTGCCGCAACAAAGACAGGCTGGATGAAGCCTGGAAGTGGTATGAGAAACAGGTATTGCCTTGTGTGGAAATATCCAAACCCTATTTCATATTCTTTGATAACAACGTTATTGCAGAAGACTGCCTGGCGCTACGCTTCGCTAAGACAGCGAAAGACAGCGAGACCATTAACATCCGTGATGAGGAGGGTAAATCTACTTGGCCGGAAAAGAACACAGAGGCGATAATAGATGAGATGCTCGAGGGCATGAGCCAGGAGTCTATAGACGGCGAGTATTTTAATAACCCTGGTACCCACGGCCAAACATTCCCTGAAATCACATGGGGAGCATGCCCGCCAATCGAAGAGTTGGACGACCTGGTTGGTTATTCTGACCCTGCACCGGCTGACCGGGATATGCCTGGCGCTAAGGATAATACCGGTAACAGCCGCAAAGCGACTTTTGTGATAGGACGGAAGGGCAAACGGTATTTTATATACTATGGCTTTCTGGACGTTATGGGCACAGATCGTTTCGTCGATACGCTTTTTCTATGCCGCGACTATGTTGATGGACGAAGGGACATTTCCTTTCATATAGAGAACAACAAGCTGCAAAACCCATTTTTTGAACAGGTGTTGCAGGAAAGGATATTTGAATATGGTGATACACGTGGCTACTTATACCCCACGCAAGATACACGTGAAAAGCCAGCAAAATGGACGCGAGTAGAGGCCACCCTTGAGCCTATTAACAGGTCTGGCAATCTGATCTTCAACGAGGCAGAAAAAGGCAATCCGCACATGTTACGCCTGGAACGGCAGTTTCTTATCGCTAAACCTTCAAGTAAGCAGTTAGACGGTCCGGACTGCATAGAGGGCGGAATCCACATATTAAAAACGCGCAACGTAGCCCATGCAAATGAGGTTATGTACCAGGAGCGCACTCATTCATCTAAAACACATTACTGATATGGCTTACACACCAATAGTTTTACCGGCAGACCTCAAAACACACGTGTATGAGGGCATCATAAACGAGATAGCAGAGAACGACACTACAGTTATTACTACTGCCGTTTCCCAGGCCATTGCAGAGGCAAAGCTCTACCTCACTCGGTACGATCTCATGGCCATATTTGGCGATCAGGCTACCGATACAGCTGCCACATTCCCGCCAGACGATCTGCTTTTAAACATCATTAAAACGCTATCCGTCTGGAACCTCATGACCCTGGCACGGCCAAACCTCGACTACGATGCTTGGAAAAGCCGCAAAGATGAAATGAAGGCTATCCTGAAAGATATACAGAGCGGAAAGGCTGACCCACGCTGGCCATACCAGGACTACACCGGTGTCACCACTCCGGAGAGCATAGAAGTAATAGCAGTATCTAACGAAAAAGCAAACAACCGCTACTAATATGGCAAACGAAACACGTAAAACACCCGCCAATAGTACCCAGACCGTTAACGTGCCACAGGATAACGGAACACAGGAAACCCGCATAACGGAAGAAATGGTACTGCGGTCCAACAACCGCACCAAAAAGGACGTCGGTACCTGGCGCACTGGCATTGTATCTGCCGAGTCAGTTTACAGGCCAAACTTCGTCCCTTTGTTCGACATGCACACCGACATCCTGCTCGATGCGCACCTGTCAGGCCTGATCAAAAAGCGAGTGGCCAGTGTCATCAATAAAAAACTGGTGTTTAAGGTCGGCGAGAAAAAGGTCGATGAAATGGACAAGCTGATCGACTCCAAGGTGTTCAGCGATGTACGCCGCCAGTTTATCATGTCTAAAATGCATGGTCGCTCCGGCCTGGAGTTTGTCCCTGGCAAAAAGTTGGCATTTAACGAAGTGCCGCGTAAGCATATCGATATGAAGAACCAGCTGATCACGCGCGAGCAGTGGGGCGGTGAAGGGGTATTCTATCCCGACTTCTGGAACCTCTGGGTTATCGGCGATCCGAACGACCTCGGTCTGCTCACCATCTGCGGCTTTTATGCGCTGCTCAAAAAAGGCGCTATCAGCAACTGGGCCGAATACGTGGAGCTCTACGGCTCTCCGGTAATGGTGCTCAAATATGGCGGCAACGATCTGCAGAGCAAAAAGCAGGCTAAGGATATCATAGACAAATCCGGCAATAGCCTGAAGATCGCCATCACCAAAGAGATGGACTTCCAGATCGTCGACGGGAAAACCTCCAACGGCGACGGCTCTCTCCAGGACACATTTGTCGAGCGCCTTAATCAGGAGATGTCCCTGATCATCACCGGCAACACAGAAACGTCAACAAACGGCAAGGGAGGCACCGGTGCAAAGTCCCTGGTACACCAGAATGAGCAAAAGCAGCTCACCAAGGAGGATATGGACTTTGAATTGGACATGCTCAATTCAGACAAGTTCCTGGGTATTTTAGCCCGCTATGGATATAAGGTCGGCGATGGCCACTTCGAGTATGTTGGCGAGGTAGATGTCGACTTTCTACAGCAAAAGATAAAAGTAGACCTACCCTTATTGCAAGCAGGTCTGCCAGTATCTGCTAAATACCTGTACGAAACTTACAACATACCAATGCCCGAACCCGGTGAGCAGCTAGTTATACTCGGCAGCACCCAGGAGCCCGACGGCGATGAAACCGAACCCGATGCCGATGAAGCCAAGCCTGCCCCGAAGGGTAAACTGGCCAAAGCAGCGCCTAAAAAGAAACCCGCAGCACCGGCCACTATGGCAATGACCCCGGATCAGGTACAGGCTATGATGCAGCAAACGTTAACCGATTTTTTCGGCAGCGCCCTCAGTATAGAGGGCTGATGGCAATGAAGCAGCTGCAGCTGCAATACGGTGGCATGCAACACGGCCACCAGGCTGCTCATGTCCGCATGGCTGCCGATGGCCCCGACTTCACAGCTATTTGCGATCGCATTGCCGAGCAGCTGCATGCCGCCAAGATCACACAGGGCACAATACCCCGAGAACTCTATGAAGCCACTGCAGGAGAATTAATGAACGCAGTCTTTTCCGGATTAGGCGATCGCAAAACCTTTGCCTACGAAGACCCCAACAATCTCCTGGTGGCATACCTGCGCCAAAACATCTACGCGTTCAGCGCTGCCAAGTCTCTGAAGGAAATGCAGGTGTTCAACGATCTCATGATCGGCGACGATGGCAAGATCAAACCGTTCACCCAATTCCGCAACGATGTGACCAAGGCGGGCAAGGTGTTTAATATCACCCACCTCAAAACCGACTATGATACAGCCCTGGCATCAACGCAGATCGCGCAATCCTTCAATGAATTTGCTGATGAGGATATAATAGAGGTTCGCTCTACCGGCGCTGAGAACGTATGCCCGGTTTGTGGCGGGCTTAATGGCTTTACACGGCCTAAAAGCGCCACAATATGGGCAACCCTATGCCCTCCATTCCACCCTAATTGCAATTGCAAGCTGATACCCGGCGTCGAGCGCAATATCAAAAAGCACACCGACCCGAAGCAAATGCTGAAGGACGCTGGCGTAAAGCCTTACTTCCAGTCCAATCCGGCGATAAGCAAAGTGGTATTTGAAAAAGACTACCCCTATATGGATGGCTTGCGGCGTAAATCACTCAACTGGCAGAACGGCTATAATATGCAGTCACTGGATCGCATTTACATCGACCGGTGGCCAACCGCAAAAACAGTGGATACGAAGGCAGCAGCCAATAAATGGTGGGCAGAGCAGGCCGGAACAGCAAAAGGTTCTTTCTATGCTAAAGATTGCTTTGGCAGTGTATTAAGTTTCGATAACGGGTTTAGAAACCATGTCTTCGAACAAAATAATGAGTTCAGATACCTGTACGTCCAAAATACTATAGATATCATCGCTGACCCGGATGAGGTATGGTCAAACAAGGGGGCAGACGGCAAATTGCGAACTGTGTATTTAAAGTACTATGACGACTTCCCGTATAGTATCATGGTTGATGATCTCCAGGCGTTCACACTTACTCGCCATAGGCTCAGCAAAAAGGGAGAAATTAATGCTACAGCTGTAAACAATCTTAGATCGGGAACACTGCTGTTTAGGAAATGAAAAATGGCTGATGCGTTCCCGAGGGCATAACCGGTTAAAGTTATCCTCAGCACATCAGCCATTTGATGACACAAATATACAAATTTTATGACACCTGAACAATTCCGCGCCGAAACACAACGCCAGTCGCGCGAACTGCAGAACTACATAGTCAACGTGTTCCCCGCCAGGGCGGGCAAAATTGCGCTCAGGTTCATAGATGGCAACTTCCATGCCCAGGGCTGGCAGGGGGCCACGTTTACGCCCTGGAAGGCCACAGCCGACGGCCATACGCCGATACTCATTCGCCGGGCCTTCCTCTTGCGCAGCTTTCACTACATCACCGCTCCCGGCCAGTGTACCATCTTCAGCAATTCGCCCTATGCCTACGTGCACAATTTTGGCTTCCACGGTACTGTCCAGGTCAAGGCATACACCAGGCACAAATACACCGCGAAGCACATCGGCACCGGGCGTTACAACAAAAACGGTACAGAGCGGAAAAAGAAGATTCACATGATCACCGGCTCTACAGAGGTCAGGGCACACACCCGCACAATGAATATCGACCAGCGGCAGTTTATGCCGGAAGATCAGGGCGACAGCCCGGTATTTGACAACGCGATCAGGCGGGAGATAATCAGAGAAGTAACCAAAATTTTCGAACCACGTAACTAATAGAAACATGAATAGCGACAACGGCAATTTATACCTCGCCATCCAGCAGCGCCTGGAGGATCAGAAAGACAATACAAATAAACGCTACCTCCCAATGGTCACTGCCGATATGCAGCAGCTCAACATAGATCAGCCGCCGCTCAAATTTCCCTGTGCGCTGATCGGCGGCTTTTCCTTCGAGTACAAACAGGGCGGCGACCTGGTACGCTTCGGTTCCGGCAGCCTTACCATAAAGGTCTGCTTTACCCCTTACAGTGATGTCAGCAACCTGAAGGAGATACAGTTCCGGGAGAAAGGGTTGAACTTCTTCAACCTGGCGCAGATCGTCTACCTGGCCCTGCACGGCTGGCACCCCGCCTATATGCAAGGGGAAACTGATTTGCTCGGCAACGTGGCTGGCCGCCTCATGTGTACCCGTGAGCGCCAGCTGCCCCGCAACGACGATATCATTGTCTATGAGTTCACCTTTACGCTTTCCAAAGACGACTACAGCGCAAAGCCCGTCAAAGGCACCGCACCACGGCCATCCTTCACGCTGTGATAGCAATAGAAAAGCCCGGATGCAGAACATCCGGGCTTTCTAATATCATGGTCATGGCGAGGAACGAAGCCATCTCACAACCACACTATTGTATAGGCAAGGCTATGGCAGCTGCCGCGCTATCTATTCTGCTTGCCAGTTCTTCTCTTTTCGCTGAAAAATCAACCAACATTTTTGTCTTTCTATTTTTATCTGAAATATGATCTACGGCGTTATATCCCAACTTTATTTCATCCTTAGTTATCTGCTCTGTCGTACTGGCCAGTGCATCCTTGAAATATTGATCTGCAGCAGCAGCCCAGGCATCATCGCCAGAAACTTTATTTTGCGCCGCTGCAAGATAATAGCCGTAGTACTCGCTCTTATCAATGGCAACTTGGTTGTCTATCCTTAGCAGCAGTAGCTGCGCCTTACTATCGTCTGCCGATGTCGTATCAGAATCATTATACAGATAGTTAACTTCATAGGTGCCACGCTCCAGTACTCCATAGTGGTTCTTGCTCAAAAATGAACCTAATGCAGAAAAACACATGCGTTTGATTGCCGTGTCATAATAATACTCATACATCTCCAGTGAGTCGGAAAATTGAACGCCTTCTGGTCGCTTTAACGCCTCCGGAAGGTCTCTCTTAGAACAACGTAGAAGCATTGCTTTCCTTTCCTTATCCAAATTTTTATTACACCCAAACAATAGGCAGGTAGACATTATCACCATCAATAGCTTTTTCATGTGTTTTAGTTTTTTACAATATTATCAATTTAAACCGCATTTAAATAATCGCTGTACACCTTTTCCATCTGCGTGATCAGGATACTCAGCTCGTCGTGCGTGTGTTCCATCAGCGGCTTCTTAAACTTGCCGTAGTTCATGCACCACCCATTCACCCGCTCCATATCCAGCTTGCGGCGTACCGGTGCCGGTAGTCTGGCCTGCCTGGTAACATCGCCTACGCTCTGCCGGTCATCCCGCACCTGCATGTCTATTCCCTCATACCAGCCCATCAGGTGGCAATAGTGTAGCAGCTTCTTGCGTTTCACATCACTCAACTGGCCACCAGGTAACTTTGACTTCTTGCTTTCATTCATAATAACACCTCCCTTTAGGGCCGGGGTACTTTTACCAGTCATTTGCTCCAGCGCTGCTATCACGTCCTTTGCTTCCTTCCAGGTCAGGTTCTTGGTACTCACCACGCGCCCGTCGCTGTAGTCGCGTATTAAGTTGCGTTTGTAGCGCTCTCTTTCCTGTTTGTCAACCAAGCCCGGCACCTTGGCCAGCAGGGCGTGTATTCGGCTTATCTGCCCATTATTTACCTGGTATTCTGTAGTTGTTGCCATATTGCCTTTTTACTGTTTACCCTTTTAACTCTTCATTGTCGCCGTACCAGTCTGCATCCGGCATATCCATGCTCCAGAGCATGCGCGGCCACCGCTTCCAGAACCAGCTGAGGTCTGGCTTAATGCTCTTCAGGTGTTGTAGCTCTGCATCCAGCTCAGCCACCACCTCGGCAATACGTACCAGGCTTAGGTCAAAATCCTGCATCATCAGCTGCATAATAAACTCATTCCTAACCCTTGGGTGAAATGTGCGGTAGTAGTACAGCCGCGCTGCCATTTTTCTGTTACGGCGTTGCGTCAGCTCCGGATCACGTCCGGGCTTCCTGTCTGCTTTTGGCTCTGGGCCAAACAACCCAAGCACCTCTTCAGGTGCCAGGCTGTCAAATATCTTATCCGCTTTCATTTTTTGGTAGATTGCTCCTTTAAAAACACTTTAAACCATTCGTCTCTGTAGTGCCCGCGCAGGTAAGTATCCGGGTATTGCTGGTTATACCAGGGGGTTTGTTTGCAATACCATTGGTAGCTGAAGAAGTTCATGAACACATACCGCTTGTCATAGCTATCCCTGCTCTTCCATATGCGTTCAGCCTGTATCTTATTCCTGGCATTGTCGAAATACAGCCAGAAGCGCTCAAAGCTCAGGTCCTCATCCAGTTTTATGAACGTGCGCCCATCCGCTTTGCACCAGGCTAAGAACTTCTCCTGGCTTAGCGCATTTTTCAGCGAGGCCAACACCGACGCTCGCTGATCTTCCGGCATCTTGTACGCGCAGTTCTGGAACCCGATCAGGAACCCGTCTTTGTCATACTCATAAAGCAGGTACCCTTCAAACTTCTGTGAGATCAATGCGTATTTATGCACCGGCCACCTCCTTCTCTTTTATTTCGATTGTCATTTCCTGTTCTACTTTCTCGTCCTCGTGATTGTGGATGACTTCAATTCCGGACTCTACCTTTTTAAAGAACATCGGATCAGTTCTCCTGGCTTCTCTGTACCAAATACAATAGTTGCCTGTACCGCCTGCCCTGTTTTTCATTTTACGGGCCACATACTTGTACACCCTTATCGCAAACTTGCCGTCGTAGTAGATATCATTGCCAACCCTGGTCTTAGGCAGGCCATTTTTCTCGTGGCTCAGGAAGATGATCCCCTTCTTGCTGCCGTAGGTCTCTTTGATGTAGAAATACTCTTCATCTGTCAGCTTCAGGTAGTCGATGCTGTCAATAAAAACGAAAGGAGGTGTACTGCGCTTGCTCAGGTATTCATCCAGTTCTTGGAATTTGGTCATTCCCTTCGTTCGCTTCGCCAGGGGATCAATGGGAATAAATATCCCCTTTTGCTCTTCCATCTTGTTGCGGATCGTCGCCGCTTGTAGATCATAATCGTGTCCCTGCTCGTAGCTCAGCCATGCTACCTTATCAAACTTGCACAGGTACTTCGCAAGCCGGATGCAGAACTCAGTCTTTCCGTGTCCGCTGTGACCATACACAATACCTACAAAGTTGGTGGCGAGGTTACCCACAAAACTCAACCACACCCCTTCAAAACCCAACCACTTGTACTTCTTCTTATGAAATTGATCTATCCCTAAAGCCTTCATTAATCAATAGTGTTTTTAGTTATTATTTCCATGTACCCTCAAAGCCCACCAGCTTGCGTTGCTTTCCGGTCTCTGTTCCGGTGATCAGCAGATACACGCTTGTGTCATCTTGCTCTACCGTTATCGGGTTGGCGTATTTGTACTTTGGATCGGCCTTATAATCTGCCAGTACGGACAGCAGGTAATATTTGGCATCCCACAGATTAAGAGGGCCAAGCAAAAAATTACCTTCTACCTTCAGCTGGCTCGCTTGCTCTACCAGCTTATGTTCCAGTTTTGATCCTGGAGTTGTGTATAACTTGTATTCTATCGCCATCGCTAAAATTTTAAATATTAATCAAATGATACTCCTCCCGGCTCATCAACAAACCCGCAAGCTGGGCACCAGCCCACACCGCCTGCGCACATGAACATGCACTTGTCTTTCCCCAGGCATTTGGGCACCGGTGCGCTTTCCGGCAGGGGAGATGGCCTTATGATCACCGGGAACTCGCTGTACAACCCCTGCATCCCTGCTTTAGCCTTCTCCAGGTAGTGACGCTCCCGGCATCCGAAGCAACACAGCTGCCGGTTGTCCTGGTCTTCAAACCCATTCCACACCACACTGCTACCAGGCTTCAGCCCTGGATCACTCCCGCAATGGGCACAGATCACTTCAATGTCTATCTTGGTTATGTAAATGTGTATGTTTCGTTCTCTTGAATAATGATGGTGGAAAATGGAAACTTATCTGGTGGCACCTGCTTGATCTGCTCTTGTAGATTATTGCTTCCAGTAAACACTACATGACTTGTGGCCCCTATAGTTATCTCCATGTGCAGACACTGGCCGGTGTTCACTTTCGATTGCTCAATTTTGTATTTATGAACGGTGATCTCTCTGTTGAGTACTCTGGCAATTTTTATCTTCTCGCCCTTGAAATGAGTTGTTTCTACTTTTATGTTCAGCTCGCTGAATCTGTTCATGGTTCAATTTCTTAGTTAAGTGTATCGCATCACAATGCTTCGCCAGTCCTTTATACGATGGCTCAGCCTTCGGGTTTCTATTACGCGCCCAGCGCTGCTTGATACGCTTCCTCAATAATTTATGTGTATGGTAGTGCCTGTATCCAACAAAGTCTAAGCTTCTCGCTACTACAGGAAACACCTGGTAATTTCCCTTTATCTCAAGTTTTAACTCCGTCTCCAGGTATAGCCTTATTTCGCCCAATACCTGGTGCAGATATGGCTTATCTGGCCCCAATACCACTATGTCATCTGCATACCGGAAGTAGTACTTCACCTTCTTTTCCTCTTTCAGCCAGTGATCAAAGTAGGTTAGGTAGAAATTTGCCAGGTACTGGCTCAAATAGTTGCCAATGGGCAGTCCTGGAGCGCTGTCGATGATCTCATCTATCAGCCACAGCAGGTCTGCATCCTTTACTTTTCTCCTGAGCAGTTGTTTGAGTATCGCATGATCTATTGAAGGATAGAACTTTCTTATGTCAAGCTTAAGGCCATAAACTGTCCCTGCTTTATCCTTCAGCGCCGTTTGTAACGCCCTAGATGCTGAATGCGTCCCTTTACCCTCTATGCAGCTATAGCTATCTGCTGTAAATACCGGTAGCAGTATCGGCTTTAGTACGTTCATTATTGCATGGTGGGCAATACGGTCTGGAAAGTAAGGCAGCCTGTATATTTCCCGCTCTTTGGGATCTCGGATTATAAACACATCGTATCTGCTTGTCTTGTATGTTTTGTTTGCAAGTTGCTCTTGCAGCGATAGCAAGTTAGCAGCCCTGTTCTGGTCATGTATAAGCACCCCTTTTTGCTTACTTTTCCCTATCCTGGCGCGCTGATCTGCCAGCTCCAGATTATCCAGGCTACATACCGCAGCATATAAACTTCCTTTTCTTTTCATTACGCCTTGCTATTTTGGTCATATTCGCTTACGCTACCAATGCCCGTTTGAAGCAGTTATTTTTTGGACTGTAGCCAGGGTTTGTGCCGGTAATTTCATTTTCAGCAATTCGGGGCCTGACGTTCGCATTCGCGTTATCGTAGTTGCAGTCGTTCAGCGACAAGCCAACAGCGGGAGAACTGAACCGGCAGACGGCACACAACCTTATTCTCTATTTCAGCTTACCTCTGGAAAACTCCAGCTCGTAGTATTTTTTGAAGTACTGCCAGGCGTGGCGAGCAATCGGTTCCGAGGCGAACGCGCGGCGGGGCCCGACGCCCGCAACCGCGCCATCGTAGCCGCAGCCGCCCAGCGACAAGCCAACAGCGGGAGAACCGTCTTCATCTGAGGCGTCCTCGATCCAATACCACAAACGCCATTTAGGTTTGTCTGTGTTACTCCAGTCAATTGGATCGTCAGAATTCAGGACGTCTTCCACCAAGTCCAAGGCAAACGATACCACCTTTTCCGTACGGTACTCCTCGGGTAATGCCTTATGCATCTCTTCGATCATTGGCATTGTTAGACCTTTTTTAGCCAGTGCAGCTTCAATTGTTGTTATTTCAGTGTAAGCCATGATGTGTATTAGTTGTTTTGTGAATAATATTGTTCGTCAAACTCACGGAAGTAGGTCGCATAATGCCTCGCTTGCTCTTCCGTTTCAAAAGTGTGGCGGGGCCCGACGCTCGCACGCGCGCGATCGTAGCGGCAGACGTCCAGCGACAAGCCAACAGCGGGAGAAGGCTCTTCGTTCTGCACCACATACCAGGGAAACCACTTCTTTTGTTTCCTATTGCTATAGTCTGCTTTCCAGGTACCATTAATTGCAGAGATAATAAGCTCCCGTGTAAATGTCTTTATGATGCCTTTTCGCAGCTCATCTGGCACTGCGGCAAACATTTCTTCTACCTGCGCAAGATCATAGCCTTTAGCTGCCAGCGCTGCATCAATCGTTTTGATGCTTTTGTAATGTGTATTCTCCATTTTTAATATAACCGCTCCTTCAGCGGGGTTTTAATTAACAATTAAATACTGTTTAAACTGATCTGCCAGGATGATCGGTCGCTCCTCAGCTGGCCGCTCCGGCGACGCGGATAAATGAAGCCCATTGCACTTGTCGCAGAGATAATATCGGAAGGGGTATTTGGCACGTGGCTTTCGGCGTATCCTGGCAAGTGCCCGCTGTGCTTCGCCCTCGCTGTTAAACCTGGTCTTACCTGAATAGTCACATTTTGTCATGATCCTCTGGGTTTTCAGCGGCATCAATACTGTGCTCATTCTTGGCCTCTATCGGCCTGAACTCCCTCACGATATACCATACGGCAACAAGGCCCAGAAGCACATAAGGATTAGCCAGGTAGGCCGCCACACCGCATACCGAGCATATCCCCACTATGCCGGTAAAGAATTGCACCTCTCGGTCGCTGAACTCATAGCGCTCAATTGCCGGTTCATTATTGCGCCTGGCCGCATTCAGCGTGTCAAGCAAAAAATCATGTTTCTGTTGCCTTGTTGCCATATATTGTTTTTATCCTGTTAATCCTTAAATTCTGGCCATCCTGATTCAGACAGGCACCTCCTCCTTCTTCAGGTCTACGTAAAAGGTCTCATCCGCTGCTATCTTGATGCCCAGTTCAGGGAACAGGCTCCTGATCTCTGTATCACGGTCTGCCAGTAACAGTTCCTTATTCGGTTCTTCAACTGTTCGTATATACTTTACAAGGCCCGATTCCTTCAGCCTGGTGAGCAATACAGCAACCGTTACACCAGATGCCGTTTTAATAGAAGGCGGGTCTTTCCTAAAACCTATTTTACCATACAGTGTCTCGAAGCTCTTAGCCTTATCTACCAGCAGTTCTTCTCGGTGCTCTATGCAGTATGCCTTTATTGTGGCAAAATGTACCTTTTGCTGCGCTGTTAATAGGTCTATGTCGGTAGCATAGTCCTCGCGTATTTCCTGTAGCTCTTCTTCCAGGTCTGCCTTCTTTTTGTCCAGGGCTATGCTCTTGGCGCTGTATTCTTTCAGCGCTGTATCAAACTCTTCCTTGCTGATGATGTTGCTCAGCTTCTCGCTTTTCCTTCTCGTTGTCTTTGCCATACTAATTATGATTGATTGTTTTAATGATTGTTTTACCCTGGTTGATGATGTTGTTCAGGTGCGCCACAAGCTCCATGCGCTCTATTTGCAGCTCTTCTTTTTGCTCCGGTGCTGCATCCTTTTGCAGATCGCGCAGAGTAGCTATTTCCTTCAGCAGCAGGCTGCATTTTTCCTTGTCCGTGCCAGTTAGCTGGCTGAGATCTATTTTGTCTCTCATAGTGCTTAGTTCAGATTTATAGTTTGTGCTTTGGTATCGGCAAGAAATTTGTTCACCTTGGAAAGGCAGCTGCGGATAATCTCCTCGTGCCATTGATCCATATTCAGCAGCTCCATACGCCAGATCGCCTCAAAAGCGATCGCTTCCTTCTTGGTAAATGCCAGGGAGTTGTTGAGGTTGCCTTTTGCAACCATGATCTTCAGATGATGCTGCATGTCTTCAGCGTGCGCAAAAAGAAGGTTGTCGTTGATGTGGCTTTCGCACTGCATTACCACGATGGTGTACATTCCGTACAGGGCCTTTATTCTGTCGAGGGGCATCTTTATTTTACAATGTGCCATAGGTTATTTCTTTTTAAATATCAGTTCATTAAATGCGAGCTCTTTGCTCATGCTCACTCCGTATATCTCCCTGGTCACTTTAAAGGAGTATTCGTAGGCGGTTACAAACCCAACCAGCTCCTCGCCTTCATCACCACTGGCATACAGGGCTATCTCGTTGCCTTCCGGGGCTGGCTCATATTTGCCTGCTGCCACCCGCCTCACCGTTGTTAGCGTATACCATTTCACACTGCCCTTCAGGCCAAACCTCCTGCCCAGAAAGCGCTTCAAATCGTATCTGTCGTCCGTAAGATCAGGCTGCATGCTTCACCTCCTGGTTAATGCTGTTGGCAATGCGCTCACGTTGCACAGTACTTACTGTAGATCGAACGTCTTGTTCCAGTATGGTGTCTATTATGCCCAGCAGCTGATCATGCAGTACCTGGTATTGCGGGTGATCCTTACTGAACACATTCAGGTGCATGTCCCGGTATACATTTAGCCTTTCGCCATCAGTCACCTTATGCAGGTAGGGCAATACGTAGAAATGATCATACTGCCGCCAATTCAGGTTCCACCATTTCAACATGCGTTCTCGCTTCCACAGCACCGCCACTACTTCCTTGTTTATACCGCCTATCGCCAGGTGTTTCACCAGCCATTCCTGGCCCATATCCAGCTTCATATCCATCAGCTCACCGTCTGTCATTCCGGTAAAGAAGAGCACCGCACGTTCGTCAGCTTCGTACAGCGCACGCCAGTAGGCGGTATGGCTTACTTTCTTTTGTTGCTTCATTGTCGGGAGTTTGGTTCTTGGAATTTGTTTAGGCTACTTCTTCAGGCTTCAGGTACTTATGCTTGGTGATCTCCCTGCGCAGCACCCTCAGCGATGTGCCCGCTGTGTTCAGTATAGTGGTACGCAGTTCAGGCGTTATATTCGGAATATTGGCTTTCAGTATTCTGTCGGCATCAGCGCGGCGCATGATAGCCACTTCAGCATCGCTTCCAAATTGATGGGTGATGGTCTGGAACTTCCGGCCAAACCTATCGAATAGCGCCTGCCATCCATCCTTGTCCTTGGCTAGCAGCCTTTGTATCTTCTTTTGCAGGCTGGTATCACCTATTACATACCATCCGCACACAAATTCTACGTCGTCCAGTAGGCCCTTTACTTCCATCCAGCTGTTATCGTTCAGGTAACCACCGTCGTCTAGTATCACTATCGGTGTTTTCAGTCTGCGCAGTTCAGCAACTACGCTCCGGCGTACCCTTGCCACAGTACCGTCAGAACTTAAGCCCAGGCATTCGGCCATAAAGCGGATCAGTTCAGCGCGGGTAATGCCAGGGAAACACTTTACATACACCACGTTCTGTCGCGATGCTGCATATAGCTGTGCTGCATGCGTTTTACCTATCCCTACCAGGTCACAGCACAAGCCGCAGGTACTGCGCTCCTGGCAAAACTCCAGCTGGCTGGTGATGAAGTTCAGAACCACCGTTTTAGCGTTATTCCAGCGATGATCACTCAGGTCTACAAACAGCTTCTTAGCTATGCGAACCCATTCGCTTTCGCTCAGCACCTTTTCCAGGTCGCCACGCTTAATGCGGGAATATTGGGCGGTGTGAATGCTCAGGTAATTGGCATGCTGCGCTTCCTTGTAACCGCTATCCGATTTCTGGCGCATCTTCAGGTCGTCCAGCAGCGCTGATACGATCTTCGACTTGATTTCCTGTGTGATCTGCATGACGTATTATTTTTTATAGTTAATTAATGGGTGTTTATTTTGACGAGCGGAAGGCCATCGCAACAGTTATATCACGTGCTGGTGATGGTTCGTCGATAACCAGGATGTGATCGCTGGCCATTCTGCTGACCAACTGAGCATTGCTCACTAGACGATCCAGTTCTTCCGCAAATGCCTGAAATTCTTCGGGCGTCATACGCTCCACCATGTCGGTGGCCAGTCCCTGGCTGTAATACTTTGCGCCATCGGCTTGCAAATCGCTGATAATGCCTTGTACAAAGTCAAATACCCTCATTTTTTACGTTTTAATCTGTTAACTAATTAACTTTTTACCTTATAAAGCCCACTGGGCGCGGTTTTCGATGCTGTCTATGTCCACGTCAGGAGGTATGTAAGGGGCGCTTTTTTGCTTATACCCCCCCTTTTTACTGCCCTTTTTAGCCTGAAAATCATCGTAAACAGGTGCAGAAACCGGTACCATTTCAGCCACTTTCAGGCTGTCAGCGGCATCAAAACCGTCAAAAACCGCCGTTCCAACCCGCATTATCTTGCCGCGCAGCTCCTTGTACATCGTGTCAAATGCCTTCTGGTATGCCCACTGCTTTTCCGCTTCCCTCCGGTCTGCATCGGTCATTTCTGCCTGCGCTTCCTGGAATGCCACCACCCGCGCTGCCTCGGTAATGAACTTCTTGCCCTGGTACAGGTACACCTTTTCAATACCATTAGGTCCGGGTATGTAGTACGCGTCGAAATTCCAGTGCGGCAGTTCCCGCAGTATGTTGATATTGGGCAGGCGGTAACTATTACCCTGCACTTGTATGTAGCCCCTGCGCAGGCTGGTCTCACGGTTCTTGTAGCCTATGTATTGCATCACGCTGCTGGCCGGGTGGTGTATCAGGTTCGGGTTCTGGCAGTTTTCCAGCACTTCCATGCGCGTCATGCCGGGGTATTTCTCCTGGTCACTGTGCAGGCTGTTGTTCCAGCTGTCTATATCGTCCAGGTCGTTTTGTACTATCTGCTCATACAGGTAGCGCACATTGTTTTCCTTGTCGGCGTTCAGCCTGTAGGCCACGTTCCGGGCGTAGAACCTACCCTGGAACCCTGGGCGCTTGTTATCGAATGTGTACTTCTTGTGGCGGAAGATATGCTCAGCCCTTTTCTCTGGGGCATTGCCACCCATACATACGCGGGTGAACTTAAATAGGTTACCTGCCGTCAGTATATCGTCCTCAAAGTCGCCGTCTACTTCCTTACCCATCATCTGGCTGGTCAGGTGGCGCTCCATTTCTACCTCGGCAGGAAAACCCCAGCCGTTGCAGATGATCATCTGGTACATGTCCCTGAAGGCTTCTCGGATCAGCTCCACGTTCTTGTCCCTGCTGTATGCCTTGCCTATGATGCACTGACTGGCCACGTCCATTATCTGGTAGGTCTTCACTGCGCGCTCGCCAACCATGTCCTTAAATGGCAGGTCGCGGTCATCCATAGTGATCTTGCTGAAGGCATACTGAGGGGCCAGGCGCTGCACGTATGGGCGGTAGCCGATCACAAACTCCAGCTTTTTCAGCCTGCGGGCGTTCACCGCAATCTGCGCTGCCGGTTTGTTCAGGTAGTAAGCCACTGTGCTCTGTGCCAGGGCATATGGTTCACCCTTTACATAGAAGTCCTGTGGGTTCAGCATTTCGCCGCCGGTCTCTGGGTGGGTATCTACCACCTTTACCGCTCCGTCAATGAACTGCTTATACAACCTGCATACCTCGGCAGGCGTGGGGTTATAGGTCATATCCCACAGGCTCAGTATCAGGTTCTCTATCTTGGGGCTCACCTTACGGGTGTTCTGGTTGCCAAACTTCTTACTGATCAGGCTGGCGTAGCCATGCTCCTTGTAGCGTACCAGCAGTTTGCGCAGCTTATCCTTGGTCTTGGGCAATACCGGGTTCACCGGTCTGTCTACCTGGTGCAGGTCTATTACATACTCCCAAAAAGTATCTATGCTTATGTTCAGGGTATCCTTCAGCGCCTTCTTGTCGTCCAGCAGCAGCTGCATCATATTCAGCCATTCTGCTTGGCGCTGGTAGCGCTGCTGTAGGTCTAGTGGCAGGTGGCCACCGCCGTTCTTTACATGGCTGGCGTAGAAGTTAGCCGCCTTATAGTCTGTCACTACCATCTTAGCAAGTGGCAGCTTCGCTATATGCTTGTGCAGATCAGCGCCATACTTCGCACGTACCTTATCCTGCAAATTCACTGGCAAGGTGTCAAATTCTATCAGCACGCTATTGCCATTACCACCCCTGCCGTGAGTCCGGAAGTTACCGGCGCTCTTGTGGTACTTGTAGTTAGACTCGCTTAAAAAGTCAGGTACCAACTCGCCGTACTCCAGGCATATTATCTTAGTTCCATTCAAGTATTTCATAACGAACCTTGTTTTTACCCATGGTTAAATGTTCACAACACGCTTTACTTCGGCTATCAAATTGCTCATACCCTGTTGCAAAAGCACGTCAGCTTTGGCGGCTTTACTTGCTTTTGGCCCGGTTACTCTGGTTCCCTTACGTGCTGCCTTAACTGTTTCTATATCGCAGCTAGCTACTGCAGCAACCAACTTTGCAGGCAGTTGAAAATCGACACCTACTTCAATTCGCGTATTATTGTTATTTGATGTGTTATTTCTCATATCTTTGTACCCGTTCTATCGCTATTGGGTACAAAAATACAAACATGTTTGAAACAAACAAACATGTTTGAAACTTTTTTTCAAACTTTCTTGAAATGGCGACAACATTCAAAGACCGACTACACCAGGTAATAACCGTATTGGAAACCAATCCATTAGGATTTAGTAAGCTGTTGGAGTACGAACAGCCTGAAAAGATTTACCGTTTATTAAGAGACGGTGACGCTAAGCCGAGCTTCGACGTGATCCAAGACATTTCAAACAAGTTTGAATGGCTTAATATCCAGTGGCTGATAAATGGCAAGGGTAAAATGAGCAATACCCCCGATGCAAATCGCGATAATCAAGGCGATTCCGTTGTTAATGAGCAGATACCCGGGACTCCAAAAGAGGTCAATCCGTCCCCAACTCTATCCGCAACACTATCCCCAACTAACAAATTGGGCTATAGGAAAGCGTCAAATAAAGAAAATATAACATCAGAAGAGGAGGCAATATATACCTCCAGAATGCCGCGTATTGTCACGATTAATGAGCACGGTATAGACAACATCGTGTACGTACCGGTGAAGGCCAGGGCAGGCTATCTGCTGGGGCATGGAGACAAGGAATTTATAGAGACTTTACCCACCTTTCGCATGCCTGGTCTCAACAACTCCACATACCGTATGTTCGAGGTTGAAGGGCTATCTATGTCAGGCACTTTGAGTGATCGTGATAGGGTGATAGGTGAGTGGGTTCCATCAATTGATCAAATCCGCGAAAACCGCGTCCACGTTATAGTTACAACCGATGGCGTGCTAATAAAAAGGTTACTGAATAGGGTAAAAGAGCGCGGCTGTTTATACCTCAAATCCGATACCATCACCCATCGCCAGGACTACCCGATAAAGGAACTTGATCCAGCCGACGTGCAGGAGATATGGTACGTAAATCTTAAGGTATCCTCCGACCTCTCCGAGCCAGCCGAAATCTACAAGCGCGTCAGCGATCTGGAGATATTTAAATACGAACTGATGAAGAAACTGGGTATCCCAGAAGGCCATTAAAGCAAAAGGGCTTTAAACATCGTTTAAAGCCCTTCCGGTTAAAGCTGAATTCAAGCAATTAAAGCCGTTCGTTTTTAATTCGCCACTTTGCCAATTCTGCCCAAACCCGCTACCAGCGCATATTTTGCGCGATATATACATTTTATTCTTTTAATCTCTTTCGTTTTACCCCCCTTAGTTTGCTTCATTTTTTTTCGTTCAATACTATTAATAGTTAAATACTGACCATCCTGATTCAGACAATAATCCCCATCATCCTACCCCTGCTTTTTTGCAACACCAATATATTTAGTAGCTTTATGCTTTAAAATAAGATAGAAATATTATAACTATATGAGGAGAGCATTACTACTCTTGCTGGCCCTACCGGCAATTTTCTTTGCCTGTAATAAAACACCTGATCCGCAGGCCGATGTTATCACTAAGCTGCGCACCGGCAAGTGGAAGCTCAGCTCCGGCACCGTTAACATCCGCGGCCTTAACGGTCAACGTGCAGACCATACCTATTACCCTGACCTCAGGAGGGTATGCCTCCGCGACAACACCATCTTTTTCGATTCATCCAACAGGGGCGTGGTGTACAACAGCACCAACCGTTGCCTGGCATCAGAGCCCGATTCTGTGAACTTTATATGGCAGCTGAAGAACATCGATCAGAACATCGATCTGTTCAATATATATAAGGTGGTCGATTCGGTAGGGTTGACACTTAACCCTGTTACAGGCTCAACGGGTTACTATGTCACCTACGATACGGCTACTTCATACATCAACAATATCAGGGATGCCAAAATATCTAATGTAACAGACAACTCATTTACATTAGAATATACCCTGGTGGCCAGGTATTACGATTCTACGGGCGGCAATTTCAGCGCCCCCGTGCTCAAGCCTGATACATTCGTGTTCAAGTCTACGTACACGCACTAATAACATTTCGTCGCGCGACAGGAAACCACCAGCCCCTGCGCCGGTGGTTTTTTTATAGCAATTTTTTCATTCGTACCTTTGCAATCTTTATAATAAAATAATTATGATCAAAATTACCTTACCCGATGGTGCCGTACGCGAATATGAAGCGGGCGTATCGGCGGGCGATATAGCCAGATCGATAAGTGAAGGCCTGGCACGTAAAGTGCTGGCAGCCGAAGTGAACGGCGAAGTATGGGATGCTTCGCGCCCTATTAATAACGACGCATCGCTGAAGCTGCTGACATGGGACAACAAAGAAGGCAGATCTACTTTCTGGCACTCCAGCGCACACCTTATGGCAGAGGCGCTTGAAGCACTGTACCCCGGCGTAAAGCTGGGTATAGGCCCAAGTATAGAAACAGGCTTTTACTACGATATAGACCTGGGCGATCGCAGCATCACCGAGGAAGACCTGAAGAAGATAGAAGCCAAAATGAAGGAGCTGGCAGGTAAAAAGTCTGAATACGTTCGTAAGGATGTATCTAAGAGCGATGCCCTGGCTTACTTTACAGAAAAAGGCGATCAGTACAAGCTGGAGTTGATAGACGGCCTGGATGATGGCAGCATCACCTTCTACACACAGGGCGATTTTACCGACCTGTGCCGTGGTCCGCACATCCCTAATACTGGCTTTATCAAGGCTATAAAGCTTACCAATATTGCAGGTGCTTACTGGCGCGGTAACGAAAAGAACAAGATGCTTACCCGCATCTACGGCGTTACTTACCCAAGCCAGAAGGAACTGGATGAGTACATATTGCTGATGGAAGAAGCTAAGAAGCGCGACCATCGCAAGCTGGGCAAGGAACTGGAATTGTTCACCTTCTCCGAGAAGGTAGGCAGCGGCCTGCCTTTATGGCTGCCAAAGGGCGCTATGCTCCGCGAAAGGCTGCAGCAGTTCCTGCAGAAGGCGCAGATAGAAACAGGCTACCTGCCGGTTATTACGCCGCACATTGGCAGCAAGCAGCTCTATGTTACTTCAGGTCACTGGGAGAAGTATGGTAAGGATAGCTTCCGCCCAATAACTACACCACAGGAAGGCGAAGAGTTCATGCTGAAACCGATGAACTGCCCGCACCACTGCGAGATATACAAATCATCGCCACGTTCTTATAAGGACCTGCCACTGCGCCTTGCTGAGTTCGGTACCGTGTACCGCTACGAGCAGAGCGGTGAGCTGCATGGCCTTACCCGCGTGCGCGGCTTTACTCAGGACGATGCGCACCTCTTCTGCATGCCGGAGCAGGTAAAGAACGAGTTCAAGAAGGTGATCGACCTGGTATTATATGTGTTCGAATCGCTGGGTTTCTCTGAATATACAGCTCAGATATCCCTGCGCGACCAGGAAGACCGCAGCAAGTACATAGGTAGCGAGGCCAATTGGGAAATATCTGAGAACGCCATTATAGAAGCCGCAGCAGAAAAAGGCCTCAATACAGTTACCGAATACGGCGAAGCCGCATTCTATGGTCCTAAGCTGGACTTTATGGTGAAGGATGCGCTGGGCCGCCGCTGGCAGTTGGGTACCATTCAGGTGGACTACAACCTGCCGGAGCGCTTTGAGCTGGAGTATGTAGACAGCGACAATACCCGCAAGCGCCCGGTAATGATACACCGTGCACCATTTGGCTCTATGGAGCGCTTTATAGCCGTATTGCTGGAACACTGCGGTGGTAACTTCCCGCTGTGGTTGGCACCTACACAGGTGAAAATATTGCCGATCAGCGATAAGTATAATGAGTATGCAGAGCAGGTAAAACGCGAGCTGGCCGCAGAAGACATTCGTGCTGAGATAGACGACCGTAGCGAAAAGATAGGCCGTAAGATCCGCGACACCGAAATGATGAAAGTGCCTTACATGCTAATAGTAGGTGAGAAAGAAGCTGCAGACGGCATGGTAGCAGTGCGTAAGCACGGCGAAGGCGACAAGGGCGCAGTGCCCGTAGCCGAATTTGCCGCCGAGATGCGTGCCCTAGTGAAGGAACAGATGAAGGGTAAACACAGGAATTAATATTGCTTTAACTGGATTGTTTAAAAGAAAAGTTCGCAATTTTGCGAACTTTTCTTACTTTTACATAAGCCATGAAAGTGCATCTGATCAAGATACAGACGATACATGATTTTGTAGCAGCTAATGCGCAGAGTAGAGTGGGGCTTGATAATTGGCTGAAAGCTATAAAAGTGGCAGACTGGAAGGAGCCTAAAGACATTTTAGCAACATTCGGTAATGCAGATAATCTGGGGAACGGAGTAAATAGAATTGTGTTCAATATAGGAGGGAACAATTACAGGCTGGTTTGTGAGTATGTATTTGGAAATAAAAGAGTACATCTTTTCATATGCTGGATAGGTACACATGCGGCATATACAGAGATGTGCAAGCGGAAAGAACAATATACGATCAATAAATACTAGTTTATATGAGTGCGTTGAAATATAAGGTGATCAAAAGCAGGGAGCAGTACGATCAGTATTGTAAAATACTGCAGCAGATCATTAAGCCGGAAGATCAAGGGGGAGATGTGGAAGATGAGATAGAACTACTTACGCTACTAATAGAAAAGTGGGATGAAGAACACGCTGAATATTCAGATATTGACCCCATCGCTCTTTTAAAATATTTGATGGACGAGAATAACCTGAAAGCAAAGGATCTGGCAGATATTTTGAACATAAGTAAAAGTCATGTGTCCGAAATACTGAATTATAAAAAGCGCCTGTCCAAAGATGTTGCAAGCAAGCTTGCTACTCGTTTTTGTGTGTCACAAGAGGCATTTAATAAGCCATATGATCTTGCTACGGTGATCAGGACATCGACGGAACACACCAAAGCTGCCTGATTTTTTAATAATAATAACGTTAGTTTGCAGGTGCCGGGAATGCGAATTAAATTTTTATACATAGCTTTGACAATTACAGCGCAAATATTTTATTTTTGCCAATAAACTTTAAAAACACTTAATGCAGAAAAGACCAAAGGCTAAACCGTTTTTCAAGCCCAGGCTGCCACAAAATGAGCATCGCTTAAACAATGAGATCACTGCCCTGCAGGTGCGTGTGATCGGTGAGAACATCGAACCCGGCATCTATCCTATCGCCGAAGCCATTAAAATGGCGCAGGCGCAGGAAGTAGATCTTGTGGAAATATCGCCTAATGCCGTTCCCCCGGTGTGCAAGCTGATAGACTACAAAAAGTTCCTTTACGAGAAGAAGAAGAAAGATAAAGAGCAAAAAGCTAAGGCCAAGCAGAGCGAGGTAAAAGAGATACGCTTTACCCCGAACACTGATGACCATGACTTTGACTTTAAAGCCAAGCATGCGGAAAAGTTCCTGCAGGAAGGTAATAAGGTAAAATGCTATGTACAGTTCAAGGGACGTGCCATCATGTTCCAGGAGCGTGGCGAGCTGTTGCTGCTGAAATTTGCAGAGCGCCTGGCCGAGTTTGGCGGACTGGAGTCTATGCCAAAAATGGAAGGCAAGCGTATGCTGGTTATCTTCTCGCCGAAGAAGAAAGGTGCAAAGTAAATAAGTTGTTAAAGAGTAAAGTTTTTTTCAAAAAAACTTTGCGGGTATCAAATTGCTACTTACATTTGTATCGTTAAGTAATCAGGAACAATTATAGCTCTCTATATAAAGAAGTTTTCATGGTGATAGGGTTTATAGGGGCTGGCCTGTTCTCAGGCTGGCTTTTTAAAAGACCTTCCACTTTGAGTGAATGATTTTTAATTAAAAAGCTTTGAACGAATTAAGCAAACCTTCTGTTTGCAAAGATTTTCATAGTGATAGGGTTTATAGGGGCTGGCCTGTTCTCAGGCTGGCTTTTTTATTTAAGCTAATTGCTTAATTTCACAGCTAACACAATAGTCCTTTTAATGCGGCGCATAACTATCCTTATACCTTTTTTACTGCTTGCGCTATCTTCCGCATTCGCACAACCTTATGCAGCCTACACCAACCTGCAGAACGAATTGATGCTTTGGGACAAGGGCATGTTACATAAGATAGACTACATGCCGCCCACACTGCTTAAGACCGGGCGTACCGCAGTCCCTTACCTGGATAATTCCCGCACCTTCAAGGTATATTATAACCATGCTACCATGAAGGTGAACACCGGCTTCACCAATGCTTTTTTTGCCACAGACAACCTGGTGGTTTTCCTTAACCAGAAATCGCTGAATGTATTTGACCGAGGCGTAACCAAAAACCTGACACCGGTATGCGACCAGTACTATATAGGCGATAGCCTGGTGATGTACCTGGATGGTTTGAAGAGCGATTACAAGGTGTACTATAACGGACAGATAACCCAGCTGGAATCGTTTGTGCCGGATAGTGTATTGTCGGGGTTGAGCGTGAGCGATAATATTATTGCCTACAACAACTTCGCCAACCAGTTCCGCATATTTTACCGTGGTGTACGTATTGCGCAGGAAGATTACCCGGTGAGCAGTTTCGAAGCTGGGCGTAACACGGTGGCCTATGTGGATGCTGACCGCAGGTTCAAGATATTCCACAACGGGCAGACGTTTACTATAGATAACTTCCCGCCGCAGTCGTACCACGTAGGTGATAATGTGGTGGCATTTGTAAGCAGCGATGGGTACTACAAGATATTCTATGGCGATAGCGTGCGCACCCTGGGCTTCTTCAATCCTACTTACCAGGTGGTAGATAATATCGTTTCCTATAAAGATCCTTCAGGCTATTTTAAAGTGTTCTACAAGGGTGAGGTTACAGATATGGAGAGCTACTACCCCGATGGTGTTATCATACAGTACAACTCGCTGGCGTATATCAACAGCAGTAATACACTACGCCTGTTCACAGAAGGTGAGGTATATGATGTGACCAATGCCGACCTATCGAACTGGCAACTGAACTATGACGTGATCACCTACCAGATAGGGCAGGGCATCTTCAAGGTGTATTATAAAGGGCAGGATTATTAATAGCTGCGAGTTACTTCACTTCAAAGTCATACTTAACAGCTTCGTCTTCTGCATTGCTACCTATATATAAGGTATACTTACCCGGGTACAATCGCTGTTTATGCTGTTTATCGTCCCAT
>CANGNA010000030.1 GCA_947455215.1 Chitinophagaceae bacterium | reverse complement strand
GCGGAACCCGCAGTGCCGGTGCCTCCTGATCCATAACCACCCGAAATGATATACAGTTCATTGCCTGCATATATCAGTGCCCGGCAATAACTTTCGAGGCTTTCCCAGGTTATCTGGTTCAGGTTAGGTGCCTGCGGGCATATATTGGTCATCCTGAAGGTGGCCAGGTTGTCAGTATCGCTAAAGTCACGATCGTCAGAAGGACACATGTGTCCGCGGTCGAAGCCGGTGCTCGTGTAGTTGCTGGTTGATGCCCTGTAGTAGCCTGTTGGCAGGGTAGAGTCCTGCGCAAAGCAGTTACAACGGGCTGCGCTGCCTTTCCATGCTGTGCTCAGGTGCCAGCTTACCCAGTTAGGCTCGCCCTTTGAGTTATTATAAGAAAGTGCATACTGCGGTTTCACAATCAGGTAGTTGTTCACGTCTGATGTTGATGTGGTCGCACTGCTTGGATTACCCATGGCCATGTTGTCATCCATTGTCGGGATGGTATCCGACGGGCTACCTGTAACAGTAATAGTTACGGTAACACTAGTTATAGATGATAAGGTACAACCGGCTGTTGAGGTAACGCTTGTTACCGAATAAGTAGTGGTGCTGGATGGCGCCACTGTAAAGCTGCGCGTACCACCGGCAGATAGCGTAGTGCTGGATGTGCCTGCACCGTTCCAGTAATATACTACGTCATTGGCTCCGCCCGATAACGAGAGCGTAGTGCTGTTGCCATAGGCTATTGTAGCTGTGCCGGTAAATGTTGGCGCTGATGGCGGACCATTTACAGTAACCGACGTTGTGGTGCCTGTTGTGGTGCCGCAGCTGTTGGTAGCGCTAAGGGTATAGATGCCCGCCGATAGCGTGGATACCGTAAAGGATGCAGGGTTTAGCAATGTTGAAGCATAACTGTTAGGTCCGCTCCATCCGTACGACGTTGCACCTGTAGCTGTGCCCGTGAGTGTTACCGTACTGCCGCTGCACAATGTTGTAGGCGATGCTGTGGCGGTAACGCTTGTTGGGCTGGTACTAATGGTTATTGCTGCTGTTGTAGCTGTAACACTGCCACAGCTGTTGCTGGCAGTAAGTGTATATATGCCTGCGGATGCAGTGCCTACCGTGAATGCGGCAGGAGAAAGCAACGTAGAGGTAAAGCCGCCCGGGCCTGCCCATGCAAAAGTGGTGGCACCTGTAGCGGCACCTGTAAGTGTGAGTGTTGCACCCGAACAAAGTGTAGAGGCCGATGGCGTAGCACTAACTCCGGTTGGCGATGTGAGTACAGTAACAGCAGTTGTGGCTACTGAAGTAGTACCGCAGCTATTGGTGGCTGCGAGTGTATAGCTGCCCGAGGCTGTGCCTACAGTAAATGCCGCCGGAGATAATAAAGTAGATGTGTAGCTGTTGGGGCCGCTCCATAAGTAAGATATGGCACCCGATGCCGCACCTGTAAGCGTAAGTGTTGACCCGCTGCACAAAGATGTTGTGGATGGTGTGGCAGACACGCCTGTTGGTGGGGTATTGATGGTGATGGCTACCGATGATACCGTAGTGGTACCGCATGCATTGGTGGCGGATAAGGTGTAAGTACCTGCAGATAATGTGCTTACAGTAAGGCTGGCCACTTGTGCGGTGGAGGAGAAACTGTTAGGGCCGCTCCATGAATAGGATGTAGCGCCGGTAGCTGCTGCTGTCAGCGTAAGTGTAGCGCCCGTACACAAAATAGTGCTGGATGGTGTTGCCGATACACTGGTTGGGGCAGATGAGCAGCCGGAAGAGGTAGCTGTTACCGTAAGGTTATCTATCGTGATCTTTGGCCTGCTGCCGGCAGGTGTAGTGGGTGGAGTACCACCATTATATACATAAAAACGAAGCCTTGCGGTAGAAACGTTGTTGAATGCCGATGGAAGTGACACAGAAATATTCGCTGATGAAGCCGTCAGGTCGTAAACAGTATAGGGCAGATTGGTGCCTGTTAATTCGGTAAACGTTGTTCCGTCAGTGCTGTAGTATACTTTAAGCGTAGCCTGGCGATTGCTGGATGTGCCGTTATCGAGTTCCGCAGCGGTAAAGCTGAGCGTGCCGGCATTCACCCCGGTAAAGTCCATAAAGAAGTCTACGGCTGTTGCGGAAGTATTGTCATTACTTCCCGTAGCCAGGAATATCATATAAGCTGTACTTCCTGTTCCTCCCCTCTGCACGCCTCCTGTAGAGCTGGTGGCAAATACAGTACTGCCGGACAGAGTTGTGGCCAACTGGTTAATGATAACCGGGTTAGGAGCAAATGCTGTGGAACCAGTGCTTTGTGCAGCAATACCTTTCCACCTGTTCTCCCCTGATCCCGATCCAGTAAAGTTGTTGGCCCAGGTAGATATGGAACCAAAAGATTCCGTATAGCTCAGGCCCGGCTGGCTGGCCATGGGTACAGGTGTCTGGGCCATGGCTTTTTCAACCCAAAAAAAACTTAAGATTGGTATTAATAATGCCGCCAAAAACCGGCTCGCTTTCACTGGTATATGTTTTTTCATAAATTACTTCACTTATTTCAGGTGACCTTATGGTGCCGATATGCTGCAAAATTCGTTGTTACGTTTGCAACTTCTGGCCATTCAACATTAAAAGAAAATTACTAATACATGAATAGCATTTTCCCTTATAGTGCACTTATTTTAATAGAATAAATTCTCATTTTTCAATCAATTGAATTTTAGTATTTTAGCATTAATCACAACTTTCTGTTCATTAACATTACTGTTTTCAATCATTAAGTATAAATAGAATTTATCCTTATTCCAGGCTGCAAAGGTACGTATAAGGAAATATACTCTAACATTTTAATGTCAATTGAGGGTAATTCCTAACGTTAATTGTGAATAAATCGGTAGCAATATTTTTTGGTGTTTTCATACAAAAGAATAGGCACCCCTTGCGGAGTGCCCATCCATACCTTTTGTAATTAAACTTTAGTTCTTTTCGAACTTCGCAGTTTTGATAACAGTGCCATTCATGTTGTACACTTTTACCATGTAAACACCTGTAGCCAGGCTGCTCACATTCACATTGGCTGCTTCTTTCTGCTCTATCAGCAATTTGCCGTCCATGCTCATGATAGCTATATTCACCTTTTCGCCGGCCACAACGTGAAGCGTTGTAGTAGCAGGGTTAGGGTACAGCATCACATCTGCATTGTTTTTAACGGTAGCAACGGCAGTAGCATTATTGTGCTTGCCGCCAGTGCCATCAGGGCAAGTACCGTCGCCTGTTACGTTGATGCTTACAGATGTGACATTTCCGCAAGGTGATGTGTAGAACACATTTACTACGTCATCTGTATTAAAGAAGGTCATCTCACCGGTAACAGGATCGATCACAGCAGCTCCTTCGTTATCTACACTCCATGTGCCGCCGGTAATGGAAGCCGTTGCTATAAGGCCATTGCAATCAGAACCGTAGGTGTTGCCATCAACCGGGTTTGTTATAGATACCTGCGGGCATTTTACGTCGCCAACTATATCTATTGTATTTACCTGGAAGGTGCCTGTGCCACTAACTGAAGCGTAAGGATAAACAGCTACTTCCAGCACATCTGTACCGGTCATGGTTATTGGTGAACCAAGGGTGACGTTCTGGTCAACTGTGCTTTCGCCGCAAGACTCTATGTCTGTGCCAAAGTCGCCACCATCTATCCAGCTGCCGCCGTTCAGCCTGTAGGCTATGCTGTAAGATGCAGGGCCGCTGTTAGAAGACCTTACTGTAGTGTAGATACCTGTCACATCTATCGCGCTTGCCGATGCAGGTACAGACATTGTATAAGATACATGTGGATTGCCTGATGCGAATGACGTGTATGAAGTAGCAACGGTAAGGCCGCTGATACCGCCACGGCTGCATGGTGTTGCAGTGCCGAAAGCACCAACCGGTGTTACTGCAGAAAGCTCGGCAGCGCTGATAGGGGTAGCTATTGGTGTAACAGTAGTGCTGTTGCCGCGCTTGCCCAGGTATACAGAAAGCGTGTTAGGCTGTATCACCTTAATGGTATCTGTAACTACACAGCCAAAGCCCGGAGCACGGTAGATAACGGCAGTGATGCCTGCTATGTTGCCGGTAATAAGGCCTGTAAGGCTGTCGATAGTAGCGATAGCAGGATACTGTGTGAACCATTTGCCGGTACCATCGGGCTGGGTAAGCGTAATAGCATTACCTGAACCTACCAGCAGATATGCAGGCAGCGGATCGATTGCAGATGGCAGTGGGGTGATATCCAGAGAAGAGGTAATAGAAGTAGCAGTAAGTGTAGTGCTGCCGCTGGTACATGTGGTAACCACCTGGTATATGATGTTGGTAGGCACTACTGTGTAAACAGGAGAAGTATAGTAAACGTTATTAGCACCTGCTATATCTGTAAAACCTGCACCGTTCACCTTCTGCTGCCACTGGTAGCTGATGCCCGGGGCTGTTGTGCCGGTAAAGGTCATATTAGCATAGCCGCTAACGCATGCTACTGTAGTAGCCGGGCTTATAGAGCCTGCTGCCGGTGTGCCTGTACATGGTGTGTTGGCAGAGATAGTGCCGATAGCTTCCAGCTGCTGCAGCTGTATAGTACCTGTGCTGGCCGATGGATGGTAAGGGAAGAATGCGATCTCTATATTAGAAGTGATGCCGATAAGTGCGGCTGATGGTGTCCAACTCCAGGTATTGCTATGTGCGCCGCAGCTGCCGCCGGTGGTCATTACATGGCTGAAACCTTCGTCTATCCATGCGCCGCCGCCTATGCGGTAAGCCAGCCTGCCACTGTCGGGGCCTGTGCCTGATGACCTTGAGCTTACCCAGAAGCGGGTTACGTTAAGTGCATTGCCTGCACCCGGTGTAATGATATAAGAGATATACGGACCTGAAGCGCTGTTATATGTAGTAACAGTAGTAGGCATAGTAAGACCAGACAAGCCACCTGCAGTACACGGGCTGTTGGTGCCGAAGCCGGTAGCAGCCAGTGTGCCAACAGTTTCGCCCGGTATGCCGGTAACTGCTGTGCTGGTACCGCCTGTACCCAGATAGATAGCCAGGTCGCCGGGATAAATAACAGCTTCTGTAGTGGTAGTAGTAGCATCGCAGCCTGTTGTTGTATTGGTAACAGTATAGCTGATAGTGCTGTTGCCCACGTTAGTGCCTGTAAGCACACCTGTGAGCGGGTCGATAGTAGCTACAGCTGTGCTGCTGCTTGCCCATACACCAACAAAACCTGCACCGCTGGTAGCCGTAGGGTTGGTAAGGGTTACATTGTTGCCGGCTTCTACAAAGCCTGCACCTGCTATAGCACCTGCATTTGGAGCCGCATTAACAGTAACGGCTGCGCTTGATGAATTTGTAGTAGCGCCGCCAGACAATATGCAGGTAGTATTTACCTGGTAATAAGTAAGCGTAGTTGGTGCTGCACTGTAGGTAAGGTTGGTAGCACCGGTAATGTTGGTCCAGGTGCTGCCATCAGGAGACGACTGCCACTGGTACGCAATGTTGGACCCTGTAGTGCCGCCTGTAAGCGACAACGCAGTTGTAGCACCGCCGCATACTGTTGCAGTAGATGGGGTAACGCTGCCGGACACAAGGGTAGGGCAGGTTGGCGCAGCTGCTGTAACTGTCCCTGCCAGTGTTATCTGGTTTATCTGCAATACACCACCCGATGAGATAGGCGCATAAGGGAACAGCTCGGCAGTAAATGAGGTAACGCCTGTAGGCAATGCACCGCCTGTGCCTGTGCTCCAGGAAAACACGGTAGATCCGCCGCCGCAGCTGGTGTTATCCGGTGCTTTATCTACCAGATCGTTGGTAGTGGTGGCGCTGCTGGTAGTGTAGTAGGCCATACGTACTTTAGAGATGCCCGAGCCCGACCTGCGCAGTTTGCAGGTGAAGCCGGTAATATTCAACACATACCCGGGATTAGCAGTAACAGTGAAATACACATGGCCATTGCTGGTGCTGAAGGTAGTAACACCATTGTTGGTAAGGCCGCTAAGGCCGCCTGTGCTGCATGGGGTAGCCGAACCAAGACCTGTCTGCAACAGGGCGGTGCCTGTAGCGTTAGTAGCATAAGATACAGTGGTGCTGGTGCCGCCTGTACCCGTGTAAGTAGCGACCTGTGCATTGGCCTTGCCGCTCAATAATTGTAACGACAGCATGATGGCGCCGCCAACCAGTGTCATTGTCTTAGATAAACGCGACTGCTTTGTGTCGCTGTTCATTAAGCCGGTCACTCTTCTGAGTAACGATGGAAGGCCGCTGAGGCGCTCCGTGTTAATGTGTTTCATGAAAAATAGTTTTAACGTGAGACACAAATGTCAGATAGCAGTATTGGCGATTTGTTATTACCCCGAGAACCCTGTTTCACCTTTGTGTTATCTGCCAAAATGCTGTTATGTACCGGGGACGGTTGGCAGTCGTCAGTAAGATGTTATACTTGCTTTATATACACGTAGTTGTGTTAGAAATAGTGCGGTGCAGCCTGCGTTGATACTGGTCTGTTTGTATAACCCATATTTGCGGTGTTATAGAAAGATAGCATTAAATTAATATTTAACCTGCCGATAATGAGACGGGCAATAATAAATTTACCCCGTCATCTAACTGTGGTGTTTGCGCCGGCAGTTATGTTGATTCATGTGTTCGGCGGTATTTATGGCTATTAATTTCGAGGTAAAGAAGAGTATACACCTGTTGCTTTTTGTGTTGCAGAGCCTGGGCGGCAAGGCCAGCCCCAGCAAGGTATTTCTTATGTTCTACTTTGCCGATCTGCGTTACCTGGCGGCTTATGGCAAACTGGGCTTTGGCAATTTTTACCTGGCCATGCGGCAGGGGCCTGTACCATATAATATATTCTGGTTGTTCCTGGAGCTGAACAACAGGGCCGAGGGCAGTAACAGCGCCCGGCTAAGGCATTACTTTGATATGGCCGAGGATGGCGATGTAAGGGCAGTGGTAAGATATGAATCAGATTACCTGACCATGACCGAGGTCAACAACCTGTTCTCTGTATTGCAGCAATATAAAGGGTATAGCCTGGAAGAGTTGCAGCAGATGTCGATGGGTATAGCCTGGCAGCAGGCCGACGCAGGCAATGTGATGAGCGTGATAAAAATGGCAGAAGAGATGAATGTGCCCGATAACCTGATGTCGCTGGTGGTAGCTAAATATCAATATCCTATCGTTCAGCCCGATGATGAGTAGTGTAACTATTGCAGGAAATTGGTAATATTACGATGTAAAGCTCTGCACAATGACCAATCGTGATCCCAAAATAGATGCCTATATAGATAATGCAGCCGATTTCGCTAAACCCGTGCTTAACCACCTGCGCGAACTGATACACAAAACCTGCCCGGATGTAGAAGAGGCCTGGAAGTGGAGCTTCCCCAACTTTATGTACAAGGGCGCTATACTATGCAGCATGGCGGCATTCCAACAGCATTGCTCTTTTGGCTTCTGGAAGTCTACCCTGATGCCGGACCCCGACGGTATACTAAAAGAGGTGGCTGCTGGCGGCATGGGCAACCTCGGTAAAATCACCAGCCTCAAAGATCTTCCTAAAGACGCTATACTGAAGAAGTATATCAAGGCAGCTATGCAACTGAATGAAGAAGGTGTAAAAGTGACTAAAAAGCCTGCAGCAGAAAAGAAAGATCTGGTGACACCCGACGATCTGCTGAAAGCCCTGAAAGCTAATAAAGCGGCAAAGATCACATACGATGGTTTTAGTTACAGCAACAAGAAGGAATACGTAGCATGGATAACCGAGGCCAAGACCGATGCTACCCGCAACAAACGCCTTGCACAAGCCATAGAATGGATGGCAGAAGGCAAAACCCGCAACTGGAAATACCAGAATTGCTGAGCTTTGTTACACCTAAAACAATAAGAGCCCCAGGTTACATAACAAAGTGGAATACTGCTTTGTCGGCGCCTGTTGTGCTTATATGGTATAGTTGTTACAGGTAAATGCCGGAAACAACATACACTATTTGCGGATTCGCTTTTATCAAGGCGAATTGTTTATTTGCAATATTTTTTAAGATCGTCTGAGGCATCGTCATTGCCCAGTTGTGCGGCTTTGGTCAGATCTTCGCAGCCGGAGGTTTGGTCTTTCCGCTCTATGGCTATACGGCCCCTGTAGTAGTAGGCCTCATCGTTGGCAGCGTCAAGGGTTATGGCTTTGTTCAGGTCGGTAAGGGCTTTGTTATAGTCGAGCATACTGAACAGCATGCGCCCCCTAAAGGAATAGTACGTGCTTTCGGTAGCATCTAAAAGTATAGCTTTTGTAATGTCTTTTACCGCCTCCGGGTAACCCTCTGCAAAGAACCTGATATAGCCCCGCGCATAGTAGTTGTCGGCGGTATCGGGTGCCAGCAGTATGGCCTTGTTGCAATCGGCAATAGCCTGCAGATAATTCCCTGTCATAAATAGTGAGAAGGACCTGTTGTTGTAATACCCCCAGTATGTGCTGTCGATCTGTATAGCGCTGGTGTATGCGGCGTTGGCCATGGCAAAGCTGTCAATATCGTAAGCAATAAGTCCCAGGCTGTTGAAGTACTCATCGTTGCCAGTATCCAACATTGTGGCACGTATTGCGTCGGGCAGAGCTTTGTAGTATTCTCCCTGGTTGTGATACACATGTGCCCGGATATCGAATAATTCAGCATCGTCGGGCGACAGTTTCAGAGCCTTTTTTATGTCTTTTATGGCCACTTTATACAAGCCTAGTTGACTAAGCGCAGTTGCACGTTGTTTATAGTAGTCGGGTTCGTGGTGTTCCAGCTGTATGGCTGTATTAAAGTCAAGTACAGCTTCTTCGTAGCGGCCCATTATAGCTTTTGTGTCACCGCGGTTGTAATAGTAGCTAGCCTGGTCGTCATCTAATTCAATGGCTTTGTTGCAGTCGGCCAGGGCGCCCAGTGTGTCGTTGAGCAGGTCTATCTCTATTTTGCCGCGATTGATGTAATATCCGCCGTTTTTAGGGTCCAGCTCTATAGCACGGGTGCAATCGGCCAGGGCTCCGGCGGTATCTTTTACATAATATTTGGCAATACTCCGTTCGTTGAAGTAGTCGGCGTTATGTGGGTCCAGCGCTATAGCCGTGTCCAGTTCTGCAATAGATCCTTTATAATCGCCCACGCTATCTTTTCTAAATGCAGCTTCATAGTGTTCATCGGCCTTGTTGTACTGCGCCAGGCAGATGAAGTGGGCAAGCAGGGCTAATAGCAGTGATATGGTCTTTCTCAATGTTGTTTGATTTATAAACGGTTACTCTACGGCCCTGTTCAGGAAATCGACCAGCGGGCGCATAGTAGTAAACAGATCTGTAGTTTGTTTGGCAAAGGTCTTACCTGCCAGCATATCATCAGTTATGGGATGCATGACGGTAAAACTCTTCATCTTGATATACTCGATGCCCGGGTTATCCTCTGTGTAGCCTACAGGTGGCTTCTTGGCCGATTCGCCGGAAAGTTGCGGGAATGCCTTTTTGAACTTTTTATCGGCCAGTATGCCTTTGAATTCGTCCAGGTTGTAGTCTATCTCCTGGCGCACAGCTTTTAGTATGGGTGCCTCCGGCATCCAAAGTCCACCGCCGGCAAATGAATGTCCTCCCGGTTCTATATGCACATAGTAGCCGGCACCTGGAAATTTCTTGCCACCCTTACTGAAGTAAGCACCAAAGTTGGGCTTGTAAGGTGTTTTGTCTTTACTAAAACGCACATCCCTGAAGATGCGGAACACACAATCTTTAGCCTTTTGCTCTGCAAAGCCCGGCTCCGTTTTGGCCAGTTCTTTCAGTATGGCGGTGGCAAATACTTCAAAGTCTTCTTTGGCCTCAACATATGCATCGCGGTTGGCATCGAACCACGGTTTGTTATTGTTGGCAGCAAGGCCTTTAAGAAAAGAGAGTGTGCTTGTTTTCAGCATATGGAAAATGTATCAGTTATGGTTTGGTAAACCCTGCATTGCTCAGGAAGGTGCTATCGGTAAGCGTATTCAGGAAGGCGATGATATCCTGCATATCCTGGGTGGTCATCCTGTTCTTGGCTTGTGTGGCCAATACGGGGTCTAACTGGCGACCGTAATGGAAGCCGGTATTATAATGGTCCAGTACCTGCTGCAGGGTGGTGAAGCGGCCATCGTGCATATAAGGGGCTGTTACGGCTATGTTGCGCAGCGATGGCGTTTTGAACTTACCGCTATCAGAAGCAATAAGGGTGATGCGGTATCGGCCAGCATCGGTATAAATACTATCTACACCATTATTACGAAACTCGAAGTCGGAGAAGGTGCCGCCCATAGTATGGCAATGGGTACAGTCGCCCTTGGTGCCATCTTCAAACAGGGTCATGCCCCGTAGTTCCTGTGCAGTAAGGGTGCCGGTACCAGCTACATACTTATCGTAGCGGGAATTGCCGGAGAGCATGGTGCGCTCGAACTGTGCTATGGCCCGCATCAGCAGTGCCGATGTGATAGTATCGGTGTTGCCGAAAGCCTTGCGGAAGAGCGCAGGATATTCGGCATGTGTGTTCAGCTTATGCAATACATTGGCCAGATCGGCATGCATCTCTACAGGGTTCTGTATGGGGCCTATCACCTGGCTCTCCAGGTCGGCAGCACCACCATCCCAGAAGAACTTTTTCTGGTAGCCGAGGTTGAAGAGCGGCATGGCATTGCGGGTGCCCTTTATGTTGTCTATCCCAACACTATATTGCTTGCCATTGTCTGTAAACCCGTACGACTGTACGTGGCAACTGGCGCAGGCCATAGTGTTATTGGCAGAGAGTATATTGTCGTAAAACAGCCTGCGGCCAAGTGCCACACCTTCCACCGTAAGCGGGTTGCCTTCAGGGATGGGCATCTGCGGCAAGCCTGAAGGAATTACCAGCGGGTAAGGCACTGCACCGGCAAACGAATCGGGGTTGGGGTCTTTTTTACAGGCGTTAACGACCAGTACTATACCCAATGCACCTATAATTGATAAAATGATTCCTGACTTCCTGTTCATACTTACTGCACTTTTACAAAACTGAATGCGTGGGGGAAATTACCTCTCAGGTTGGCTATCCATGGCCTATCGGTAGTATCGGTAGACTGGTGCGAATTGTTCCTGTAAAAGTTTACCGGTGTAGGTGTGGCATACAGTGTATTCAGATCGAAGTTGAGCGTGAGCTGCTTAGTGTTGGATGCTACATCGAATGAACCAACAGGCAGATCGACAACGGCCAGTGCAGAGTCTGTACCATAGTGATATACCAGCGGCAGCAGGTTTACAGAAGTAGTATCGTTGCGGTAAGAACCTTCGTGCTTAAAGAAGATATAGCCGGTATTCCACGACCAGATCATACCACTCGAAGGTGCAAGGTCGCCGCCCTGGTTCAACGTATGGTTATGCGCATAGTCTACCCCCAGGTAGAAGCGTACTGCCTTGTAAGTACCATTAGCTACCGAATCCAGCGTAAAGCTCCATGTGGTGGAGTCCAGCCCGTCTATCAGTTTGTAGTTGGCAAAATTACGCTCTGTATTGTCGTCTTTCACCAGGGTGAAGTTGGACACGAAATACTTGAGCATGGTGATATTGTAGTTGTTGCCCGCAAGCGTATTATAGATTATGGGGCCATTTACTACCTGCTTGCCAGCTACGGTATTGGTAAATGTAACCTTGAGCGAGCCATGGGTAACCACCGGTACAGCTACTGTATCTGTGGGTTTGCTCTTTGTTCTGCACGAAGTGGCGGCTGCTACCAGTGCCAACGACAGTGCAGCATACTTTACTGCTGATATTGTACAACGCATGCAGTAAAATTACTGATTAATATGCAATTAGCAGTAGCCGTGCATGGCGTTTTGCCGTAGAATACTTAATTTGATGCATGCCCGGTTTTGTGGGCTATGGCATAGTAAGCGGATATGTGTAGTTTTATAATCGCTGTAGTCAAATGTTAAGTATAAGTTTTAGGGTATGCTAAATAAAAGCGAATATCTGGCTAAAATGAGCGGGAATGTTGCTGGGTAGAGATATATTTATTTATTTATTTATTTTGTGTTAAATAGGGAGCGGTTGTTTATTTGTAAGTGATAGCAAGCGTATTTTACTTGTGTAAAAATATAAGAGGTGATAAAGAAAATTGTGATATCTCCGGGCAATAAGGAGGCTATTTCTTTCTTTGATGAAATAGCCAGGCGGAAAGCAGAGATAAAAAAAAAGCTGGAAGAAAAGGCCATGAAAAAAATAATGGCTCATAAGTCACATCGCTGATGCAGGACTTCTATTCCTATTCCATGGAAGAAGATGATGAAGATATCATCTCTTATTTTTCGCTACACGCAACGGTTCTTTGTATGCTGTTTACTTTGATCCGTACCAATACGTAAAATACGTTGAGCGATTTCCCAATCTGTTACAGAGTGGTTATGGCGTAGGTTTTGCCAGGGTGTATAAGTCTGATAGTTTATGGGTGCACGACCCACTGATCGGTGTTACCATATCTAAAATAATAGCTGATTTTGTTGCTACCTATGGCGATAGAACGGTGTTGTTATACCATTGCGATACTGCGGATGCAAAGCAAAAAGGTAGAAACCTTATCTTCCATAATTGGTATAACGGCTCCGATACGAAGCATACGGTATTTAAAAGGTCTTTAGAAGTTGAGACACCATCGGAGAACGGAATGGTACATAACTATATAGGTTATCTAACTCCGGTCAATAATCCTGATATAGACAATGTAGAGGCAGAGTTTGCGCTTTTTGCTGAAAATTTGATCGATAATAAATAAGCAGCTGACTTGCTTTCCCGGATAAGCAATAAACAATGCGGTTATGGTAACTTTATGCAAATTTCTGCAACCATTTTGGCCCGTATAACCATACTCTTGCTTGTTTGTTGCCTGCTGGTAAGACCTGCTGGGGCGCAGGACAACCTGTATACGCAAGAGGGCAAGGATAATAAGACGTTTACGGCGGCACTGTTGCTGGGGCTCAATTTCTCTCAGGTAGATGGTGATTCTTACTACGGTTACCACAAGGTGGGACTGAATACAGGCGCACAGGTAATTGCCAATATCACCAGTCATTTCGGCATCAGCATGGAGCTGTTGTATAGCCGCAAGGGCAGCAGGGCCGTGGTAGTGACAGAATCGGCGGCATGGGGTACGTATATATGGAAGTATTACATGGACGTGAACTATATAGAGGTGCCCATAATGCTTCATTTTATGAGCCATAAATACGACCTGGAGCTGGGTGCCAGCTATGCCCGCCTTATCAATTCCAACGAATATGTGGTAAGCGATCAGCCCGTGGTGATATCGCCCGATGCCAACAGGTTCAATACATCGGACGTAGACTTTACCGTAGGGCTTACCCGTAAGATATATAAACAGCTATATGTGAACATGCGCTACCAGTATTCGTTAATATCCATCAGGCCTATAGAGCGCATCCCTATAGGGTACAGTTATGGAAACACCGGCCAGTTCAACAACCTGTTCAACCTTCGCGTGGCCTACGTGTTTTAGTGCATCACCTCCAGTTTCAGGCTTTTGTGTTTATCGCCCGACAGTATATTCACCAGGTAAATGCCGTTGGCCATTCGGTCGGTAGTTATAGGTAGTTCGGCAATGCCCGTATTAAGGATTTGCGGGGCAATGCTGAGCACTGTGCGCCCGGCAAGGTCTGTAACCTGTATGCTTACTGTTTCGTTTTGTGGCATGTCTATGCGCAGGTGACAGTTATCGTTGGCGGGGTTGGGGTATAGTGCTGCATTGATGGTAGCCACATTCACATTCCTGATACCCACAGGCGATCTTACCTCGGCACTGTTCAGTATCACAGAATCGGCATGGCGGATGAGCAATATTTTGGCTTTCAGGTTGGCGGTATTCCATAGCGGATCCAGTATTGTGGAGATAATTCCGGTATATGTTTCCCCGGTCGTCATATTGGGTGGCAGCAGCCCGGCAGCTCCGTCGGGGTCGGGTACTGCCCTCCTGGCTACATAATTGTACTCCATTTCGGCAGCTGGCACCGGGTTAGGTAGGGATTCATAGCCACCCATAGGCCCATGTACACCGCCGGCGTAGTTGTTGTATTGATTGAACAAATGGTTGAGATTAGTTACTTTATCTTCTGTAAGTATCAACGCTAATCTATAATCACCATGCAAATCTATAGCCGGGGTAACGGTGGTCGTCACGGTTAGGTTCTCCCCGTCCAGGGTCGACGTCAGCCGTACATCTGCAAAGCCGAAATAGTCTTTTTGCACATTGATATAGTAGTAAAAGCTATCCAGCGGTATGCTCTTGCGCCTGTCGAACAAAATATAGGGCACGTAGTTCCAGTGGGGGTAGAACAGGTAGTCGTGATACGATGTGTCTTCCATCGGGTCGGCTTCGTGTACAGATATTAATGTTGCAGAGATATCCAGCCCCGGTACCGATTGCAGGTACACCATATTCCGTGGCGACCAGCCATTGTATGTTCCCTCGCCGCTTTCTATGGCCAGCCTTTTGGCAGGCATAAAGTCTACGCCTGTAAGAATTGTGGTGGCAGAATCGTTGTGCGGGTTACCGTCTCCTGTAAGCGATGCCCAGAACCTTATGGTATGCCTGCCGGTGGTGTTTACGGTGTCCGGGGCAGGGTAAGTACATGTGTAACTGCCAAACGCCGGGATGTTCAATCCACTGAAAGTACTACTATGGGTAATGCCGCCATTGTCATTGTAATTCAATATAAATGAATGTATGGTGTCGAGCCCTGCATTAAATATTTTCAGCTGGTGCTGATGGGCACTACCCACCTGCAGGTAACTGAGCATGGTGTCTATGGGTGTTACCGATCTGAGGGCAATATCGTGGTGAGCGGGAATGAATACCTGTACATTGTCTATGGCCCAACCCATCATATGTCCGCCATCATCGCCATAGCGGAACCCTATGCGGATGTTGGGTGCATGGTTGTAAGCATGCAGGTTGATATAGTGTTTGTCGAAAGCACCGAGGGGTACACTGGGGGCAACATTTTCTACTACGGTCCAGGTGTCGCCGTTATCGGTAGATATTTCTACGGTTGCCCGTTCGGTGTCTCCCCAGCCATCGGAATAAGCAATAAAGTAAGAATCGTAGCTCAGCCATACACCTGTGTCTGCGCTTAGATCTATAGCGGGCGTGTAGGTGAGTACATTGCTATCGTTGGGGTCAGAAATGCCGCATTCGCAAAAACAGGCTACCTTATTCAGGGTGCCATTCTCAGCCATGGCCGCACCAAGGGGGTGCATGCAAGGCCCCACCCAAAAGGGTTGCCCACATTGCCAGGGCACCACGCCGGTAAACTGGTAAGGCCAGCCGGTGATAGAGTACGATGGCATTTCGTCGAACTTTTCCTCGAACAGGATAGTTTGGGCGGCTGCGCCGAGGGTTATCAATAAAAGAACTGATGTAAAGAGTGATCTCATGATTGTAAGTTATGATGTTAACGAGCGCACATACCTATCCCTGCCGTATATAAGACGTAAGTTATATAAAAAAGCTTGGGTGGGATGATATGGTTTTTAATGCGTACCGTGCGTACCATGCGTACCACAGTACGCACGGTACGCATTGGTACGCGTGGTACGCAGGAAGAAGTAGAAAATTATTATTTAATTGATAGTCATTATTTAATTGATAGTCATTATTTTAAATACATATAAATATAGTGTTACTGTAGATTATGCGTACCATGCGTACTTGTGCGTACCAAAGTACGCAGAGTACGCACCGGTACGCAGGAGAGAAGAGCATATTCAACCTGAGAATTACAGTATAGTATTTTGTTTTAATGTAGTGTTTCCTGTCTTCGGGGGAGTCTCTCAGTGCTGTGGCTTGGTGGGTAGGGAGGACTCGCCGATGTAGGGTGGGCTACTGTTGTTGATAACCAATGTGGTTACCGGCGAATCCTCGCCAACCCGCACAGCCTTACTTCGAGAGACTCCCGGGGACACAAGAATATTCAGCCTGAGAGTTATATTATTTATGTAATGTATTGTATTGTTGTTATTATATAGTGCGTACCGTGCGTACCGTGGTACGTAGAGTACGCATTGGTACGCACCAACATAACCGGTTATAAAGAGTAGACCTGCACTGTAGGAAAAGTGAATTATTTCCTTTCTTCGGGGAGTCTCTCAGTGCTGAGGGTTGGTGGGTAGCGAGGACTAGCCGATATCGGGCCGGTCACTCATGTGGGCACCGGGGAGTCCTCGTCAACTCACACCGCGGTACTTCGAGAGACTCCCCGGGGGCACCAACCTGCGAGTTATAGTATTTTATATAATGTAGTGTTGTTGTTGTAGCGTGCGTACCATGCGTACCAATGCGTACCATGCGTACCACGGTACGCAGAGTACGCACTGGTACGCACCAACATAACCGTTTATAAAGAGTAGACCTGCACTGTAGGAAAAATGAATTATTTAATTAATTTTGAAGCCTATGAGGAATAAACTTACTCAAGCGATAGCCCTGGTATTGATATTTTCTTTCTTCGCAAGCTGCGTTGCCAGTACACGTACGCCATGGCGCAGGCATAGGTTCAATGCACATAGCTACAACCGTGGCGGTGGCAGGTATTGGTATACCCGCGGCAGCTAATTCAAGTCAAAAGTTAAAACCTTTAAGTGCGGCTGCTCCAATGCCTTTGGTATGGCTTTGCATGCAGCCAATATACTGTGTTATGATCCCGGTTGTGCATCGGGAGTTGGTATTTCCCATTCTTCGTTCAGCTCAGCTATGTAGGCCAGCATTTCTTTACGGCCCAGGAATTTCTCGGCACTTGTCATAAAGCTGCGGGGTATGTACTCCCATTCTTTCTTCATAGCCTCTATAAAGGTGCGGCCATTCTTATGGGCTACACGCTGTGTGCTTTTATCGGCCTTAGTGAATGCGATGTTGAACGGTATGCCCCATTCGCCCAGCTTGCGCAGGAAAGCAAGGTCTAATGCCTGGGGCTCCAGGCGGCTGTCTATCAATACAAATACGGTCACCAGGTTGGTGCGCTCCTTCAGATAGCGTTCTATCATTTTCTCCCATTCCTTGCGCTGGCTCATAGAGCGCTTGGCAAAACCATAGCCCGGCAGATCGACGATATAAAAGGCATTGTTGACCAGGAAATGGTTGATGAGTACCGTTTTGCCCGGTGTGCCCGATGTTTTGGCCAGCTTGGCATTACGGGTAAGCATATTGATAAGGCTGCTCTTGCCCACGTTAGAGCGGCCTATGAAGGCGTATTCCGGCTTGTCGGGCTTAGGGCAGCCATCCACACTCTCGTTACTTATAAGATATTTTGCAGTTGTTATTTCCATTGAGTTTGGTTGTACTTTTGCATTGATGCAGTCGACGAATGATATCAATCCAGCCGCAAAGATACTTCCTGATGCGGGATCTAACCTAAATAAGAAGGCCCAGGTTGCCGAAATGTTCAATAATATAGCCGGGCGCTACGATTTTCTGAACCATTTCCTGTCTATGGGCATAGATAAAGGCTGGCGCAAGAAGGCTATTGCTGCTGCAGGTGTGGTGAATCCGACGCGTATACTGGACGTGGCCACCGGTACTGCCGACCTGGCCATAGCTGCTGCACAACTGAAACCGAACAAGATAGAGGGCATTGATATTGCCGACCAGATGCTGGAAGTAGGCCGCAAAAAAGTGGCCGACAATGGCCTGAGCCAGATGATCACCCTGACAACGGGCGACAGCGAGGCCATACCGTTTGAGACTGGCAGCTTTGATGCAGTTACCTGTGCCTATGGTGCCCGCAACTTCGAGAATCTGGCAGCAGGCCTCTCTGAGATGCACCGTGTATTGCGCCCGGGCGGCAGGGTGGTGGTACTGGAATTCTCTCATCCTACCACATTCCCGGTAAAGCAGTTGTTTGGTTTCTATTTTAAATACATACTGCCATTAATGGGCCGACTAGTGTCTAAGCACAGCAGGGCATATACCTACCTGCCGGAGTCTGTAAAGGCATTTCCGCAGGGCCAGGATTTCTGCAACATCCTTACCAGCTGCGGCTTTAAGAATGCCAAAGCAAGGCCGCTTACGTTTGGGATCACCAGCTTGTATACGGCTGATAAATAAGACACAACGCTGGTTATGAGGATACAGCACCGGTACCTTTGCTATCACAATGCACATAAGTTGGTAAAGCCGCTGGATGCGGCAGGCATAAAATATTCGCTCAGGGAAAGGCAATATGCCGGATCTGATCCTTCAGTTATCATAGAATTTCTCCTATACGAAGACCAACCCGATTTTACTGCAAAATCAGCTGTTGCCCGTAGGTTGGGGCTGGAACCACAAATAGGAACAGAGTATGACAAGAAAGACATAGCTGGTGCTGAATGGTTCTGGCTATCAACAGGGGGATCTCAGTACCCGCAACCTGAAGAAGGTTTCGGATATCTCAATGCGTCATTCGACCTGTCGGATTATTGTGCGACATGTGGTGTTGGTGCTGTTCAAAATGCACCTATTCGCCTAAGCGCTGACCCGAAGCCCATAAAGTACCAGATATTAGGAATAGAGTGGTTGTTAGATGTAGTATTTGTACGGGAAGAAGCTAAGGTATTATTGGAAAAGGAAGACGTGAAAGGTATCGCCTTCATGCCTGTGGTATTGCATAGAAGCGGCAAACCCGTTGAAGGAATCAGTCAATTACAGATAAACACAGTACTGCCACAGGGATTTAATAGCACAAATGCCACTCAACTTTTCTGCAATGCACACAATGAAGAGAACTCGGGTAAAGACGTTACAACAAATTACTGCGGCAGGCTAAAGAATCATTTTCCCCGAGTAGGCGGTCTTAGATTCGAAAGGGCCATTTTTGAAGGTCAGCCTGATATTGTTTTGACCCATGAATATTTTGGTTCGGGCGCTTCGGCATGTCGCCTGCCTGTTGTTTCAAAGAAAATGAAATTATTTTTCGAAAGCAGTAGGTTTAAGGGACTTAAATTTACTCCTCTATTTCATTAGCAGCTAAAATTCAGTAAGGCAAAGCTTCTTTTTGCCAATAATTTTCATGTACCGATTGACAACTGGTTGAGCCTATTTTAATTTGTAACTTATTCAGAATAAGTGAGATCAGCGTGTGTAATAGCCTACCTTCACCGCATCGGTAACATGCCGGTATTCAATAGTTCTTTCTGCAACAGGTATTTGATACGCTCATAGATAGTTTTATAGAGGATAAGGTAGGTATTGGTAATGATTTTCTGAGTGTAGCGCAGGCTGCAGGCCTTAAGGGTGAGCTGATGAGGCTGTATGCCGCAGGTGAATTCAGCCATGCAGGTACGGGTAACGACACAGATGTAGCCCATAACAAGGCCGTAAGAAGCGATATGATCTACTGGCTGGACCGCAAGCACAATAATGCACATGAGAACGACTTCTTCGACCTGATGGACCTTTTCGTGCAACACCTGAACAGTACCTGCTATACGGGTATCACGGGTTACGAGTTTCACTATGCCATGTACGACACCGGCAGTTTTTATAAACAACACCTCGACCAGTTCCGCAACAACGATAGCCGGCAATACTCGATGATCATCTACCTGAATGCCGACTGGCAACAAGGCGATGGCGGCGAACTATGTATACACCATGCCGACAGCCTGCAAAACATAGCCCCTGAAAATGGCAGGAGCGTATTTTTTAAAAGCAATGAACTGACCCACGAGGTGCTACTGACCAACAAGCCCCGCATGAGCATTACAGGCTGGCTGAAGAAGTAAAATGAAAAGATGAGTTAGTGGGTAATTATCAAGGGATATATTTCAGTAATTCCTTTAACTCGGAGTCTGTTACGTTTTCCAACTCCGCCTTATCATAGATGGATATCATGTAAACGAGGTCGTGCGAGAATTGGACGTGTATGATCAATCGGCCTCCGCCTGATTTGCCTTTATTTTTAGAGGCTATTGCTATTCTGATTTTATAGCAGTTGTTGCCTATTGATACCCCTTGTATAGGGTCGGCTTCAAGTGTTCCTACAACGGTGTTGAGCTCATTTTTTAGAGATGGATATTTCTTTAGCAGATGCTTTGCCTGCTTCTTAAAGTAAGCGGTAACTTCTACTTTATAACTCATCTAAAAATTCTCTGGCTGATTGGAGTTTGACTTTACCTTGTTTAGCCATTGCTACTTCTTTAGCTGATTCTTTCAGTTCATGAAGAAATTCTGCTTTAGATGGTGTAAGTGATTCTGTTTTTACGAAGGAGAAACTTGTCAATAGCTCCATCATAAATTCAGCCTTGCTATCTTTTATATCCAACAACACTTTCATTTCTGTTCTTTTACTGTATAAAGTTACTCAAAAAATGAAATGAAAAAGCCGGGGTGTTGATCCCGGCTCTCCTATCAATACATTAAACAGTTTATTTTTCTAAGCTGAACAGGCTATCCACAAATTCTTCTTTACGGAATATCTGCAGGTCTTCCATACGCTCACCCACGCCTATATATTTTACCGGTATTTTGAACTGGTTGGCTATGGCCAGCACTACACCGCCTTTGGCAGTGCCGTCCAGCTTGGTTATAGCTATAGCAGTTACCTGTGTGGCTGCGGTAAAGTGTTTGGCTTGTTCCAGCGCATTTTGCCCGGTGCTGCCATCCAATACCAGCAATACCTCGTGTGGTGCATCGGGCATCTTCTTGCCTATTACACGGCGTATCTTGCTCAGTTCTTCCATCAGATGGGCCTTGTTATGCAGGCGGCCTGCGGTATCTATGATCACTACATCGCTATCGCGGGCTATGCCACTTTCTACAGCATCAAAGGCTACAGAGCTGGGGTCGCTGCCCATTTCTTTCTTTACAATGGGTACGCCTACACGGTCGCTCCATATGGTCAGCTGGTCTACTGCTGCGGCACGGAAGGTATCGGCAGCACCCAGCAATACGTTCTTGCCACGTTTCTTAAAGTTGTAAGAGAGCTTACCTATGGTTGTGGTCTTGCCTACACCGTTCACACCTACTACCAGTATCACATAAGGTTTCTTGCCGCCGGGGGTATCAAAAGTGGCAAATTCGTCAGAGGTGGCATCGGTGAGCATGCCCATTATCTCCTCCTGCAATATGCGGTTCAGCTCAGAGGTGCCCACATACTTATCGCGGCCCACACGTGCTTCTATGCGGTTGATGATGGCTACGGTGGTATCCACACCTACGTCGGCGCTCACCAGGGCATCTTCCAGCTGGTCAAGCACTTCTGCATCAACGGAATCTTTACCGGCAATGGCTTTGGTCAGCTTGGCAAAGAAGCCCTCCTTGGTTTTTTTAAGCCCTTCGTCGAGTGCTACCTTTTCCTCTTCCTGCTCCTTATTGCGTTTAAAGAGTTTGTCGAATAACCCCATGATGTGTTTTTAGCGTCTGCAAAAGTAATGAATGAATAAGTCAAAAGTTGAAAGCGACGACCTAAAAGTGCGCAACGGCACGTTAATATTATAATTTCCAGGTGTCTATTATCTGTTTGGCGTGTTCCTTACTCTTTACTTTTTCTATGATATGGTCTATTTTGCCTTTTTCGTTGATAAGGAAAGTCGTTCTGAGTGTGCCCATATATTTATGCCCAAACATCGTCTTTTCGTGCCATACATCATATGCCTTGTGCATTTTCAGCTCCGTGTCAGACAGCAATGGGAAGGGCAGTGCATGTTTGGTCTCAAACTTTTTATGGCTCTTCTGGTCGTCCGGACTTACGCCCAATATTATTACGCCCTTGGCTTTCAGCTCTGCAAAATTATCGCGCAGGTTACATGCCTCTACCGTGCAAGTGGGGGTGCTATCCTGGGGATAAAAGTACAATGCTACCTTATGGCCTTTAAAATCTTTAAGGGAAACCTTATTGCCGTCCTGGTCTGTAACTGTGAAAGCGGGGGCTTTATCGCCCTGTTGTAATTGCATAACTAACGTGTAAAATTTAGTGTGTATGTGCTGCTATTGCCATTCTCATCGGCAGCGGTAAACACCAGTTTATGTTTGCCATGCGGACAATGCTCATCAAATTTATAAAAGAAAGCGCTGCCGTGTTGCTCAAAGCATACCCACTTATCATCAATATACCCATTGAAAGATCTTACAGAGGTAGTGGCGTCTTTTACAGTAAATAGTATCTGTTTGGCTTTGGCCAGGTTGGCTGTCGGTTTAGTTGCTGTTTTGATGACCGGCGGAATGGTGTCTATGTTCAGCCAATATTTGCCCAGATCGCGTACCGATGTTTTGTACCAGCCATTATCATCTGCCCTGGCGGCACTGCCTTCGGTGGTCTTGCCATCATCATATATCAGCACAACTTTACTGCGCAGGTCGAAGGGTATGGGTCTGTTGGGTTTTATTGACAGGTCGAAATGGTGGTGTACAGGTACGTAAGGGTAATGCACTGTAAATAGCTCCGAGTAAATATCGTTGCCCGTCTTATGGTCGTAAACAAAGTCTATATCATCGTACAGCTGGCGTTCATCCAGTGTGAACATGATGTTTTGTTCCTTTACAGCGTTCAATTTGTTGGCAGAGAAGTGGATACCTGCTACCTGTGGTACCGGTGCCGCCTTGCCGCTGGCCCTTAAGTAAAAGCCTGCCTTGCACTGGTTACCCCTATCGTCGGTAAGCACTATATCTATTTTGTGGGTAGCACCATCGGTAATGGCCAGCCTGCCTTTGTTGGTATTCAGCTGAGAGAATATGGTGTTCAGGTTATTGCCGGGCAGCTGGAACAAGCATTGCAGCCAGCGTTTGGTCAGCTCATGTGTTTTGTAGTCGGCATAGGCATTGATGTAGCGCGTTTCATCGTAGCCTATGTTATCCAGCGTTATCGTGCTCTGTACCTTATCGTCCATAGAAAGTACTGCCGTATAAAAGGTAAGGCTGTTGTCGCTGCCATCCATATAGTCATCGGCGTTAATGCCAATGCCTACCGGGTCAGTCGCATCTACTATTATGGTGTCTTTATCTACACTGTTTTGTTCTGTCTTTACAGGTTTCCAGGTCGTTCCTATTTTTTTCAATGGTACATATACAGGCTGGCCCTGGTATATGTTGCCGGTATACACAGCTACTTCGCGCATCACCGGCTCCACTTCATCAATTATAGGTAAGCTAAATAGTTCGGGGTTCAGCGGATGCTCTGTCTTAGTGTTGCGTATCTCGAAGTGCAGGTGAGGAGCAGTAGATGCACCCGTGTTACCCGACCATGCCACTTGTTCTCCCTTCTTTACTTTGAATTGATCTGGCGTCAGTTGCAGGTCTACATCCCAACGCTGTTTGGCATATTGCTGTTTGCGTACATATGCCTGTATGGCTGGTGTAAATTCGTTAAGGTGAGCATATAGGGTGGTGTAGCCATTGGGGTGAGTGATATACAGCCCATGTCCAAAGCCGCCCTTCTCCATTTTTATCCTCGATATGTAGCCGTCTGCCGCAGCGTGCACGGGCTGGTTCTCCTTGCCCAGTGTTTTTATATCTATACCACTGTGGAAGTGCCCGGGCCTGCATTCGCCAAAGTTGCCAGCCAGGAATATGGGTATGTTCAGCGGGTTACGGAAGTAATCTTTAGGATAGCTTGTCTCCGGCTCTTTCTTCTGTGCTGTAGCCGCCAGCGATAAACAACTAAGGAAAAATAATAGTCTGTATTGCATAGTTATGATGCGGAGCCGCCGCTATTCCTGCCTTGTGTTGATATTGTTGAACCTGTTCAGGAAATCTTCTCGTACACTACGGGACAGTGGTATCTCCATCTTGTTGGTCATAATAACTATGCCCGGACTCTCATACCGCACCACGCAGTTCAGGTTGATGATATAGGAACGGTGCGCTGCAAAGAACGGATAGCCATCGGACAGGTAGCTGTACTTGCCAATGTTGGCCGAGCTCAGTATCTCGCTGCTGCGCGTTACCACCTTGGTGTAGTTGGCCACTGCTTCCAGGTATATGATCTCATTTACATCGAAGTAGTTAACACCCTTGCCACTTGGTATGGCCACTTTGTTACTGGCCAGCGGTGTGCCGGTATTCAGCTTGGCGGTCTTTTTGTTCTTTATGCGCTCTATGGCCTTATCTATAGCAATGCTCAGGTCTTTATCGCCAACGGGCTTTACAAGGTAGCCTGTAGCAGAGTATTTAAAGGCTTCAAGGGCATACTCAGAATAGGCAGTAACAAAGATGATCTCCATGTCTATATTGGGCACCATCTTCAGTATGTCCATGCCGTTGCGCCCGTTGATAGATACATCCAGGAACAGTATGTCTGCTTTCGATGCCTTTATGGCTTCTAAGCCTTCGTCCCAGGAGGTATACTTACCGGCTATCTCTATATTATTATATAGCCCGGAAATGCTCTCTGCCAATAACCCGATAGCATACTCCTCGTCGTCAACTATTATGCAAGAGTAGTTAGTATTATTATTCATTTTTCAGGTATTTTATTCTCAACAGCACTGTGGTACCGGTGGCAGGTGCTGTCTTGTCAATATACTCAATTTCTATCTTCATGGCCTCGTATTTATTGAAAACCTGTATCAGGTCTTTTATTAACTCGCTGCCATACGATTCCTCTTTTATCTCCGAGCTCTCAAATCTAATATCTTTTGCCTTTTCTCTGCCTATGCCATCGTCATCTATCAGGCATTCCAGCACATGGTCCTCTTTTTCCCGGAACTCCATGGTAAGCGTACCCTTACTTTTTTTATGCAACAGCCCGTGCGATATGGCATTTTCAACTATCGGCTGCAATAATAGTGAAGGTATGCTGATATTCGTATTCAGTTGCGGCGCTATGATGATGCGGTAGTCGAATTTGTCTTTGAACCTGGCCTGTTGCAGTTCTATATAGGTGGTCAGGTTTTTTATCTCTTCATTCAGGTTGATGAGCCTGTTCCTTGACGACTTGATATAAGAGCGCAACAGGTGCGAGAATTTGTGAATGTGGTCGTAAGCATCGTTCAGCCTGCCCGTTTTTATCAGGTACATGGCGGCAGTAAGTGAGTTGAATATAAAGTGCGGGTTGATCTGGGAATATACCGAGCGTAGTTCCAGTTCCAGCCGGGCATTACGCTGCTGGTTGTTGCGGCTTACTATGCGCATGGTAATAACGACAATAATATATATGCTACCTGCCATTGCCAACAGCACGCCTACCCATAATAGTTTATTGATCACGTCGTTCTCCCACCACTCCGGTACAATATATAAAACTACTTGTATGGGGTTGCTTTGCCACTGTTTGTCTTTGGCTATTATGGTCAGCGTATAGTGGCGGCCGGGTGTCAGCTTGGGGAAGATAAGTTCGTTGCTGCCCTCAATTTCTGTCCAGGGCATCTGGTCTTCTTCTATCCGGCAGTTGTAGGTCACATCGCCATTACCCATCGGTTTTATCAGGTCGAACTGCAGTTTCCTCGACTTGCGGTAGATGTTCAGGGTATCTTCCGGCTTGATGATGATCGGTTTGCCATTATTGATGGCTATCAGTTTGTAGTCGTCGAATTGGCTATGGGGTGGATAGTCGAGTGCGCCGGTATCGGGCAATTGCAGGTGCAGGTAACCTTTGTCTGTTTCAATGAACAGCTTATTATCTACCACATACATGTCGTACACGATCTTATACTTGAGCGAGCGTGTATTGGGGAACAGCAGTGGCTCTGAGAAAATGCCCGGACCATTTATCCTGCTGAATATGGTGCCGAATGAGCCTGCAACGATCAGTGTTTTCTTATACAACAGCGACTTGGCATCGGTAAAAATGTAGCTGGAGAATAGTTCTTTATATGTTTTCAGGTAATCTGATGATGCGATCATTCGTTCCCCTTCCTGTATGATGGTATTGCCATAGGCATTGTCGGGCATCACCTTAACGATGCTGTTGATATTGCGTGCCTCCAGGTCTTTACGCTCTACAACAGATGTGATCCTGTTGTTTTTCATCAGGATCATTCTGCGGCTGTTGTATGCAATAAATAATTGTTTCAGCGAATCGTAAATGATACCATTGTACTTGTACTGGTCTACGGTATGGTATGTAAACCTATTGCCCGTTTCATGGCCTATCAGCAGGTCTTTGGCTGATGATATGTAGAGTACTTCGCTGTCGGTATATGGTATGGCAGCCTTTGCTCCGCCTGTTGTGCCCAGGTCAGTTATTTCCAGTGTCTTATTGTCCAGGCGGTAAGTGCGCTTGTCAGAGAAGAGCAGCGAATGATCTGGTTTGTAGGCGGTCCACCGCGCCAGGCCTGGTATGTTGACGATCTTCCGGGCAACAACTGTATTGTGCACTTCTTTGCGCAGCTCACCAGTAATGGTATTGTACCAGAAAGAGAGCGTATCACCGCTTTTACCGAGGTAACGGATATCCTCGGTGGGTTCAGCAGGGGTGATGTCGGTAGATTCTTTTTGCGACAGGAAATAAACGCCACCGCTGTTAGTGGCCACCACATTCTTCCAGAAATTGTCGCGCAGTACAAAGGATATTTTCTGTGCTGCATAGCTGCCAATACCATCGGGTATAGGCATGCTATCGGTTAGCGTCATGTGCGCATCAAATGATAGTATGCGGCTGCTGGTGATGGCAGTTATCTGACCCTTGGCACCATATAGTAATTTAAGATTGTCGGTAGCCGGTAAGGTTATTTTCTTAGCCGTATACGTTGTGCCATCAATAACATAAATAGTATGATCGTTGGGTGTGTAAGCTGCCAGGCAGTAGCCCATATTGTTACTGCCGGCCTCATTTATTTTTTCAAATACTTCAGCCGATGTTTCATCCGTTACCAGGAATGGTGATAGCTTTTCGGCTTTTAGTTTACTGCTGTGTACATCCAGGCTATAAAAGTTGTTATCGGGAGCAAACATTACCAGGTTGCCCTTTTTGTCGGGGTACAGGTATTTGCCGTATTTGTCTATGTCTACATCGTACAGTACCGAGTCTTCGCGGATAAAGCAAAACTTAAGGCGATCGCTGCTGCTGAAACTGGTGACCACACCCAACCCGTTCTCATAGTCAAACATTGCCTTGGGGTACAGTGCACCTAAAGCATACTTGGTTCTTATATAATGAACATCGTCGTTGTATATATAGCTGAAGTTATCGCTGAGGTTGTACAGCCACATTCTGCCTGCCCTGTCCTCAAAAACATTCCAGATATCCTTATTGATAAATCCCTTGTTCAGGTCGAAGAACGAGAGCTTATAGCCATTATATTTTACCACACCACGGTCTGTAGCTATCCATAAATAGTTGTTCCGGTCTACTGTAAGATTATATACATTATTAGAAGGGAGATCTGCATAAATGTCTAATTTATAATATGCAGAAAGCTGTGCATGCGATTGAAATGCAGGTAAAATAAAAAATATTGATAATATAAATATTTTAGCCCTATTCACAAGGTTATTTGTATGGTGTGTGCTTACAAATCTACCTTTTTTTAAGCCAGATGGCAAATTGCCTACGAATAATGTGGCTAAGTTGTCATTTTTATGTAATAACCGGGGTTAAATATTGGTTAAACAAAACGATAATATAATGGTTTATGACCACTCTTTTTTATCTTTGGGGTCTACCGAATTTATTGTAAAGAAGTGAGATCAGTAATGAGCAAATCGATCGTGTGCCTTGGTGTATATCTGACCAGCATTTTTACTTTGTCGTTCCAGCAGGCAAGGGCAGGGGAGCCTTTGGGTATTAGCCAGGAAATGCGCCTGGCAAGTTGCGTCCATTCAGCCTACGAGGGCATAGATTTTAGTAACAGCGAAGTGCTCTCTTACGATGCCTTTGCAAGCGCATATAAAGGTTACCTGAACCTTAAAGAAGCCGGGCAGCTGAGTGCGGACAAACAAATACTCAGCATTTGCGATTTTAACCTGGCATCCAGTGCCAAAAGATTGTGGATCATAGACCTGGCCACCGGTAAGGTTTTGTTCAATACTTATGTAGCACACGGGCAGGGTTCCGGTGGCGACTATGCTAACGAATTCTCTAACAGTAATAATTCTCATCAGAGCAGCCTGGGCTTCTATGTGACCGGCGATACTTACCAGGGCGAGCATGGTTTATCATTGCGCCTGCAGGGTATGGACCGCGGCTTTAACGATGCTGCATTACAGCGCGGTATAGTAGTACACGGTGCCGATTATGTGAATGAAGGATACATAGCCGGCAATCTGCGTCTTGGCCGCAGCTGGGGTTGCCCTGCAGTGCCCGATGAGTTGAAGGTACCTATCATCAATGCTATAGAGGGCGGTACCTGCCTGTTCATTTATCACAATGATGCGCGTTTTTCTAAGAAATGTGCCTGGCTGAATAAGGTAACTGAACACTTGCCGGAAACCCATTCTTTTGAAGAATTGGCACAAGCTCAGTTACAGAAAAAGGTGTTGAAACTCCAGGTAGTGCATTACTCAGCCAGTGGTAAAGCAGATACTGCCAATACTTACGCTAATTAATTGCCAGCCAGCTTAGCAATTAATTTACCATCCCTGTGGTACACATCTCGCACAAAGTTGATATGCTTTCCGGTGGTATCTTCGAATGCGGTGAGGTAAGCAATATGCACCGGTATTTTGTTAGATAGTACACGCCATTGTGTCTTATGGGTCCCTATGATGCTATCCAGTTGCTCCAGTGTGAATTTCTTCTTTTCTATCTGTGATAATATAAATACCGCCATTTCCTGCGGATGTTGCAGCCTGATACAGCCGGAGCTTAATGCACGGTCGCGCTTTACAAAGTCGTCTCTGTGCGGTGTGTCGTGCAGGTAAATGTCCCACGGGTTGGGCAGGTTGAACTTCACATACCCCAGTGCATTATCATCGCCCGGTGGCTGGCGGTAGCTGTAGCGCTTATAGTTTTTGGCATTGATGTTCTTTACGTTGACTACGTTCCCGGCCCTGTCATACGCTTTCAGACCCTTCTTTTTCATGTAGTCGTTACCGCTCTTCTGTATGCCCGGCAGTACATCTTGCTTCAAAATGGTGGACGGTACACCCCATTGTGGATTCAATACCACATTAGACATTTTAGCAAATAGGGATGGCGTTTGCCTTACAGGCTTACCGACAACTACCCGCATATGCATGGCGTTGGTATCGTTGATGCGGAAGAACAGTTGTGCAAGCGGCACGTTTACCAGTATATACATATCGCCAAAGTCCTTTTGCATCCAGCGGATGCGCTCCATGTTAGCGGCAAGTTTAGGTAATAATGTATCCGGATTCATGCCCAGGTAAGCCATCGTCAGACTGTCGGGCTTGCCGGTAGGCTTTACGCCTATAAAATCCTGGTAAGCCAGTATCATCTGTTTCCATTCGCTTATCGTATCGTTGGCTTCAGTTGTTATCCATGGTGCTTCGGCCATTATTACACTGGTTACCTGCGCTTTTGCTTCACTATCGTTGATAGCAGATAACTCTTTCACATAGTTGTTGGCTATAACAAAGTTGCTATCCCTGTTTAGCGCCGACAGTCTTTTATATTCCTCGTTCAGCAATTTGTAAGTAGGTACTGTACTGCGGAACTCGTTCAGCGAGGTATATTTTACCTGCATGTCGGTGAGTAGTTGAGGCGCATTCCAGGTAGAGTCGTTGGCATGATACCACAGCGAGTCTACTGTTTTTGGTACTATACGGCCTATCAGCAGGTCTTTAGCAGCCATCAGGTAAGCACGGGTAAGGGTAGTGTCAAAGGCTATTGCATCAGCAAGTGTAGTTTCCTTGCGGCCCAGTTTGTCCTTCAGCTTGTTGATGGCGGTAAATCCGTAAACTTCGGGGTTTATGCCATCCCATTTAATGTCTGCTAACTCTGTAATGAATTGCTCAGCGGTTGCATCGGGCTTATAGCCATGCGACAACCATATAGGCAGGTAGTCGTTTTGGAGATAAGCGTAGCGCATGTCTGCCGCTGTTGTACCTATTTTTTTTGGTGCACTGGTATCTGCGGATGGCATCAGTTTTTCCAGTGTTTCTGAGAACTCGTCGTATGAGAAACCGGTTTCAACAATGTTCTTTTTACGTTTCTGTTTGTGCTTGCAGGAATAAGTGAAGCAGGTAAAAGACAAAAGGAGCAGAAGGGCTAGTCCTTTTTTCAATCGGGGGTGTATGTCAGTCATATATTGCAGCAAAGCTGCCTCTGTTTTAAAAGGGATATTGCAAAAAGTGTACCAAGATATGGATTTTCTTAATTTGCAGGCAGGTCATATCTCCAACCCCTTCATGGGATCCCAGAATTTCTTATCAAAGTCTTGCACCTTATCGTCAACCACTTTTATGCCTTCCTTTTCCAGTAATTGCTGCATTTTCTCGGGAGGGGAGAAGTGGTGTTTGCCGGTAAGCAGGCCATTCCGGTTTACTACCCGGTGGGCGGGTACCTTGGGCTTTACGCCATAACAATTGTTCATGGCATAGCCTACTACCCTGGCTCCAGACGCAGCTCCAATAGCGGCAGCCACTGCACCATAACTTGTCACCCTTCCCTTAGGTATGGCCCGTACTACATCGTAGATAGCATCGTAAATACTTTCTTTACTCCTGGTCTCGTTTTTCATGGGCATTACGGTTGGCAAGTAAAACACTACGTTTGGGCTCCGGTACTCTGATATAATCGTATGGGCAGTTCAGGCAGCCATTGCCACAACAAAAGCCCCGCTCGGCCAGGTATCCGGCAGTAAATACCAGCCGGCCATCGGGTAGTATATAGTAGTCTTTATGCTCCTCCAGCTGCCGGCTCATCGTCTGCCTCGTCTTTGTTAGGGTTAAATCGGCCCTTTAGTTCTATCTCTGTTTCCGGCAGCCTGAACGATACATAATAAATGGTGCGTTTATCTTCCAGGTGCATTTTTTCGTAGAAGGTCTGTATGGCCAGCGGACCTGTTGCCAGACCCTTGCCATAAATATCGGCTATGTTCTCTATAATGGTACAACCGGTCTCGGCTATTGTTTCCAGGGTGAACTCATACAGTACAGGAGAATCTGTCTTCAGATGAATAATACCACCTGCCTTCATGATCTGCTGGTATTGGTGCAGAAAACGGAAGTGGGTAAGCCTGTTCTTCTCCTTTCCTTTTTTCAGGAAGGGGTCAGAGAACACTATCCATATCTCAGCTACTTCACCTTTGCCAAAGTAATTAGTTATCTGGCCAATATGGGTTCGAAGAAAAGCTACGTTATCAAGTCCTTCGGTGAGTGCTATTTTGGCCCCGTTGTGTATGCGATTGCCTTTAATATCTACACCAATAAAGTTCCTGTCGCGGTGTTGGCGGCCCAGCCCCACGCTATATTCTCCCTTACCGCAGGCCAGTTCCAGCGTTATTGGGTTGTCATTCTTAAAATGTTCTTTCCACTTGTTTGGCATTCCTTCAGGATATTGCAATACGTTCTTGAACGTGTCAATAGCCTGGAATTTGATCAGTTTCTTGTGCCCCATAATATATAAGGCTGCAAAGGTAACTAATGAAGACTTATTATGAATTGCTGTAGCTAATGAATAGACACCTGTAATAAAAAATAATTGTCACAGAAATGTTTGCAGTCATAAAAACACATAATATTGCATTACATAATTTTTAACCTTCATCAATTAAAAAACGATCATGAAAAAAAGTTTTTTACTCCTTCCCCTTATCGCGGCAGGCGCTTACCTGACGCTTTCGAGCAACATTAATGGCTACACATCCTCTAACCGCACAGGCGCCGGTGGCAGCACTATTGGTTGTGGCGATGCAACTTGTCACGGTACCTCATCTAGTCCATCTACACTGGCTGTTATGGGCATAGTAGTGGATTCAGCAGGTACACCTGTAACGCACTATATGGCCGGCCATACTTATCGTGTTACACTATATGGTGGTGCGTTGGCCACAGCCAACCTGCATAAGTTTGGTTTCCAGCTGGCAGCAGCTAAGGTTACCGGCGGCACACAGGCCGGCGCATTCCAATCTGCTGCATTACCTGCAGAGGCTACTATAAACACTATTGGTGGTTTTGGCATTGTTTGTCATAACACACCTAAGGCCGATTCTGTTACTTCACTTGGTTCTGCTTACTCAGTATCTGCCAACTGGACGGCTCCTGCAGCAGGTACCGGTTCGGTAGAGTTTTTCGGCGTGATCAATGCCGTTAATGACGATGGTTCTGCATCATCTGCCGATAAATGGAATTCTACCAACACCACTATTACAGAACTGGTGGACCATACAGCAGTTGGCGACCTGAGCAATACCGTTGCTATCAGCGCATACCCTAATCCTGTTGTTAATACACTCAACCTGCAGTTTGGTGCCGGTAACGATGGTGTGTACAGCATGAAAATGTACGATGTAACAGGAAAGCTTGTTGCCGCTAACGATGTTAGTGTAAAAGGTTTAACCACCACATCTGTAAATATGAATGGCTGGGCAAATGGTATGTACAACGTTGTGATAGAACACAATGGTGCGCGTAAAGTGATGCCGGTAGTTAAGCAGTAAACTTAAAGATCAATGCGATAGAAAGGGCTGCAACATTGTTGCGGCCCTTTTGTTTAGAAATATTTTTCTATTGTCAGCCCGTAGCTGATGAGCGTATTTTCCCGTGCGGTGCGGTTATACCGGTTATAGGCGTAGGCGGTATTCAGCGTCAGCCATTTGCGTAGCTTGAAGCCCAGTGTTATGTTCGATTTGATGATATAATCGTTTTGGTCGGATAGTGAGTTTTGCAGGAAGCTGGTGCTGCTGAACTTGACGAGATCTTTTATGCTGAAGCGCAACACCAGCCTGAACGAATTACGGAAGGTGGTGTACTTATCACGCATGCTGTCTGTAAGCGTTATGTCGCTGTTTTCGTATAAGATACCGTCGCTCAGGTTCAGATACGTGTTCTTTTTGTCTACTACGCTATAGGCTGCACCTGCACCGGCCTGGTACTGGCTGTTCACCTTCAGCGAATAGCTGGCAGTATAATTGCCAAGCCCCCAATAAAAGAAATGTGGCCGGGTGTAAACATCGAAATCAAGGGTGCTATTATAATCATTATTGCTCAATACTTTTTGCTGCTCACCATATATCCAGGTGTTGGTCGCATTCAGCGATATTTTTTGCTTTCGGATGCCCAGTTTCAGCCCATTGTTCAGCAGGTAGGTGCGGGTATTATTGGTTTGGTTCATCGACCCGGAAGATGCGAAACTGGCATAATAGTGCACGGAATCGCTGTATTGGGCGTGCGCGCAAATAGCAAACAGCAGGCAAGTATAAAGCAGTGTTATAGTTTTCAATGTCACGTGGCAATTGTACGTTGTTTTGCGTAATTTTCCAGTACACAACCATCATACCATGGATAATGTTTTTTACGAAGGACAGGTAATGTGGTCGCACATAGATGCCAATATGCACGTGCGGCATTCAGCCTATTCCGATTTTGCGGCACAGGCCAGGCTGAACATGTTGCATAAGGTAGGCATCAAGCCTGCTGACCTGTTGCAGCGGGGTATTGGCCCGATACTGTTCCGGGAAGAGTTGTTGTACTTAAGGGAGATAGGGGCCGATGAGACGGTGCGGGTGACCTGCGAGGTGTCTAAGAGCCGGGCGGATGGTTCGCGGTGGTCTATCAGGCATGAATTGTATCGGAGTGACGGAGTAAAAGCAGCTATAATAAATGTAGATGGTGCGTGGATAGATATGAATATGAGGAAGCTTACAGGCTTGCCCGAGGGTATGGCGCAACTGTTTGCCGCAGCACCTCGCAGTGCAGACCATACTGAGGAAATACCTGCGCCCAAGGCTTGACAAAATGAAACGATGTGCGTAAATTTATAGTAATTAATAACTGTAAATGATTGTATTATGCTGAAACGGTTTTCAATATTCGTAGTGATGACCCTGGTGCTGTCGGCCTTCTTTAGATTGTCGGCTTTTGCACAAAAGGATAAAATAGAAGGGCTTTGGTATAACGAAGAAAAAACGGCCAAAGTAGAGATATTTAAGGCCACCGATGGTAAATTTTGGGGCAAAATAGTGTGGCTGAAGGAGCCTAACAGAAATGGTGCGCCAAAAGTGGATGAAAAGAATCCGAAGGCATCCCTCCGGAAACGCCCGATAATGGGGCTGCAGCTACTCCGTCACTTTTCAGTATCAGACGGTGATACCTATGAAGATGGGGATATATACGACCCCAAGAATGGTAAGACCTACAGTTGTAAGATCACCTACCGGGGCGATAAATTGGATGTACGCGGGTATGTGGGCATATCGCTTATAGGGCGGACAACTGTTTGGGAACGAACACAATAATGTATAGCTAAAACTGATCTTTAAGCCGGGATATATCTCCGGCTTTTTTCTTTCCGGGTATTAGCCACGCTGCGCCGGGATATGGCAATTTCCCCTAAATTCTGTAATTTCGCGACATGCAGATGACAAGTAATATAACATCAAAGACCCGTTATTATTTAGAAAAAGAAGAGCAGTATGGTGCCCACAATTATCACCCGCTGCCTGTTGTTCTGAAGAAAGGAAAAGGTGTATTTGTGTGGGACGTTGATGACAAACGTTATTACGACTTCCTGTCAGGTTATTCTGCTATTAACCAGGGCCATTGTCATCCGCGCATTATAGAGGTGTTCCTGGAGCAGGCACAGCATCTTACTCTTACTTCCCGCGCATTCCATAACGATGTGCTGGGTGAATACGAAGAGTTTATCACCCGTTTTTTCGGTTACGATAAAGTGTTGCCGATGAACACCGGCGTAGAAGCTGTTGAAACCGGCATTAAGCTAGCCCGCCGCTGGGGATATGACGTAAAGGGCATAGCTCCGGGTAAGGCTAAGATCATCACTTGCCAGCAAAACTTCCACGGTCGTACCATTAGTGTTGTTTCGTTTAGTACAGACGGCGATTCACGCAGGGATTTCGGTCCGTTCACTCCTGGTTTTGAATCCATACCATATAACGATGCACGGGCCCTGAAGGTAGCGCTGCAGGATCCTAACGTTGCTGCTTTCCTGGTAGAGCCTATACAGGGCGAAGCTGGTGTAGTGGTGCCTGATGAGGGTTACCTGGCACAGGTAGCTGCTTTGTGCAAGGAAGCTAACGTGTTGCTTATTGCAGATGAGATACAGACCGGCCTTGCCCGCACAGGCAAAATGCTGGCCTGCGATCATGAGGAGGTTCGTCCTGACATTCTGTTGTTGGGTAAGGCGCTCTCTGGTGGTACCATGCCGGTGTCGGCGGTACTGGCCGACGACGAGATCATGCTGACCATTAAGCCGGGTGAGCATGGTTCTACATACGGCGGTAATCCGCTGGCATGTAAGGTGGCCATCGCATCGCTGCAGGTACTGAAGGATGAGCAGATGACCGAGAATGCTGCTATACAGGGTGCTCATCTGCGTCGTGAATTGATGGCGCTCAACAGCGACCTGATCTCCATAGTACGTGGTAAAGGGTTGCTGAATGCTATTGTGATCAACCACCCGGATAAAGATGCTGCATGGGAAATGTGTATGCGCATGAAGGATAATGGCTTGCTGGCCAAACCAACCCATGGCGATAAGATACGTTTTGCTCCACCTTTGCTTATTACTCGCGAGCAGGTAGATGAGTGTGTAGGCATTATTGCCAAGAGCCTGAAAGGATAATTTTTTCTGGATATTATACACTATACAGCCTACTACTTATGTAGCGGGCTGTATTGCTTTAGTAGCTTTTTAACCGCCTTACCCGCATGGTGCGCATAATATCGGCCGCATATTTTTCATTGTTATCCTGTTGTGTGCTTTTAGAAAAGAAAGAGAATTGCAGTTCTACCGCATCGCGGTGAATGAAGTATAATATGCAATATGGGTAGTTATTCACCCGGGCATCCACGGTGTAGCTAAGGATGGTGGCTTTCTTATTCTTTATGCAGCTTATTAGGTGAAAGGAAGAATCCTCGCTTATCTTCTTTAGGTTCTTGTCAAGGTCGGGCCAGGAACAGTTCAGGTAGTCATCTACACTCTTAAACATACTCTTAGATATCGATACAGCCAGCAGTATATCGTTCGTGCTGTCGTAATAAATATGTACACCATTGATAGCGGTGTCTGATACCACATGCATAGAAGCGGGTATGTGCAGCACATAAGCATATGTGTTCACTTTCGTGGTAGTATGCTGCGCTGCGGCACTGCCAGGTTGAAACAAAGTTGCGATCATTAACAGAGCGGCGATAAAGAATTGTACAGGAAACATTTCGTATGATTGTATCAGCAAAATTCAATATGTACATCGGCTTATAGCCTGACCGTCGTCAGTTTGTTTTCGGTTGGTGGTCATTGACGGGCACGCCACTAAACCATATTTTTGTATCATGATAGTGAAAGCGGGTGTGCAATATACCACGGCAGAAGAAGCTGTAAAGATAGTAGAGAGTAACAACAGGGTTTTTATACATGGCGGTGCATCCACACCAATAAAGCTGCTAAATGCGCTCTTAGACAGGGCAGGGGAGATACACAATGTAGAGTTGACGGCCATCAGCACTTATGGCACTATCAACTGGAACAGGCCAGAAGTATTAGACAGCTTTTTCTGGAACTCACTGTTCGTTTCCGATAATATACGAGGATGGGTCAATTCGGGCAGAGGGGCATATGTACCCGTTTTCCTGAGTGAGATAACATTGTTGTTCGATAGAAAGGTACTGCCGATCGATGTGGCTTTACTACAGGTATCTCCGCCCGATGAGCATGGCTATTGTACGTTGGGTACATCAACAGATATTGCTATTAGCGCTGCTGCGAATGCCAGTAAGATCATAGCACATATCAACCCCAGAATGCCGCGCGTGGTAGGAGAGGGATTGATACACGTAAGCCGGTTCACCGCTGCAATATGGGAAGAGGCCGACCTGCCGGAAGTGAATTATTCCGATAAGATCACCGATACGACGCAAAGGATAGGCAGGCATGTAGCGTCGATAATAGAAGATGGTGCTACGCTGCAAATGGGCATCGGTGCTATACCCGATGCTGTACTGAAATACCTGGCCGACAGGAAGCATCTTGGCGTGCACACAGAAATGTTCTCTGATGGGGTAGTATCGTTGATCGAAAGCGGTGCCATAGATAATTCGCGCAAGCACATATTACCCGGCCGCACGGTGAGTACGTTTGTATTGGGTACTAAGAAGGTATATGATTACATCGACAATAACCTTTCGGTTAACTGTCTCAGCGCCGGCTATGTAAATGATCCGGGCATTATCAAACAGAATCCTAAGGTGTGCGCCATCAACAGCGCTATAGAAATAGACATTACCGGCCAGATATGTGCCGACTCTATTGGTACATATCAATACTCCGGTATTGGCGGGCAAATGGATTTTATGAGGGGTGCATCGCTTTCTGACGGGGGCAAGTCTATTATTGCTATGCCATCAGTTACCAAGAATGGTTCATCGCGCATTGTGGGCAATCTTAAAGAAGGCGCAGGCGTAGTAACCACACGCGGCCATATACATTATGTGGCTACCGAGCATGGCATAGTGGACCTGTTTGGCAAGAACATGGAGCAGCGCGCGAGCCTGCTCATCAGCATTGCACACCCTGCCAATAGAGAAGAGCTGGAGCGTGTATATTATGATCGCTTTGGGCAGATGGTAAGCAAGGTGTAATGGTTATTTGCTCCATTGCCCGGTAGGGTAGTAGTGTTTGTAGGCCTTATCAATAAAGCCATTACCCAGGTCGCGGAAATTGAACAGTGTGTAAGATAGCACCAGGCAGTCGGTACGGTTTATGGCATCTACCCAATCGTAGTCTTTTATGTAGGCGAACTTATGCCCGTTGATATCGTGCATCTCATCAAAATACCCCCAGTACTCGCACTGGTTGTTCATTTTGTATAAGATGCCAAATTCTATCATTTTATGGGCATAGCTGTCGCCTATATATATGGCGTTTATCTTCTTGCCAGTGCCCGGTACGTCAATGATCTTCGGATAGTCTACCCATTCTGTCGCCACCGGGAAGATTAGGTTCAGCTCCAGCGCCACATCATTGTCGCCGTTGGTTAGTTTTGTTGTATGTATGTAGTCTTTCCAGTAGGGGTGCGACACATGAACATGACGCAGTTGCTCCATGTACCTCATCAGGCTGTCACCCCCTATTACGGCACCATACCATGTCCAGTGTATACCTTGTTTGGTGAACAGCGGATGCTCACTCTTACCTTTCATAGATACGAACCATTTATCCATATCTACCTGGTTGATGCCCAGGCTGTCGCACACCTTTTTGTACAGCTCATAGTTCGTTATCTTCTTTTGGGTTATCCTGTTGTCGGGAAAATACTCGGGATACGATGATGCCTTGCTGGGCAGGTATGCCAATATGAAAGATTTGTTCAGCTTCGCCAGAGTGTCCTGTATTGCTTTCATCTGGTAGCAGCGCTTCCTTACCTGCTTATATCCTGCAAAGTCATTGCCGTAGTAGGCGTCTACATATGGCCACTGGAACAGGTAGCCATTCTTGCCCTTTATCGTCCAGCCTGCATGGCAAACATCAAAGAAGCTGTAATCTACCTGGTTGATGAAGCGCACGAGGTCGGGTCGCAGTCCGACTTCATCGTTCCAGTATTTTTCTTTTTGTTGTTGGTACTCCCCGCTGAACCAGCCATGTGCCGTCAGTTGAACATTAGCCGCACGTGAAAAACCTCCCTTTAATTCGCCGCTCTTTATAAAATGCAATTTCTGTACTGCCAGTGGTAGCAGCAGTATGGCAAAGGCAAACCAGAAAAGCCCGTGTTTTATCTTGTTCTCCATTGCCTAAAATCTGAAGTAAATAAAAGGGTTAAAGGTTGATACTGTTATCTTGCCGGCTGCCAGTAGCAGCAGCAATATGCTTGCAGCCATCAGCCCATAGTGCATACCCAGGCTGTTCTTCTTAAAGTATACTGTCTCCTGTATGCGTTTGCCTATGTTACTTAAAGTAAAGAAGGAAAACAATACAGCTGTACACAATATCCATATATATTGTTTGTCGGCGTGCCACCCATCGGGAGTTGCAGTATTTACGGTAAACATAGCACGCAGATAGGTTAGGGATGGTTTCAGGTGCTCCAGCCTGAAGAACACCCAGCCTATAACTACTACCGGGAATGTATACAGGAAGCCCCAGCGGCCGAGCCTGCTTAGCCACTTGCCCAGGAACAGCCGCTCCAGCACAAGAAAGGTGCCATGGTATGCCCCCCAGATGATATAGCCCCATGCAGCACCATGCCATAGTCCCGATGCCAGGAACACCAGCCACAGGTTCAGGTACATCCTGTTTGTGCTCACTTTGTTGCCGCCAAGCGGTATGTAAAGGTAGTTCCGCATCCACGATCCCAGGGTGATATGCCAACGCCGCCAGAAATCGGTAACCGATGTTGCTGTGTAGGGATTGTTGAAGTTCTCGGGGAACCGGAAGCCCATCATCTGGCCTATGCCAATCGCCATATCCGAATATCCGGAGAAATCGAAATATATCTGGAAGGTGTAGCTCAGAGCGCCCATCCAGGCAGTATAGGTGTTCAGCTCGCCCGGTGCAAGCGTGAATATTTGTTCCACCGCGGCCCCCATCACATTAGCTATCAGCACCTTTTTACCTAACCCTATAAAGAAGCGGTAAAAGCCCTTCAGCTTATTGTCTATAGTTTCATGTTGTGTATGGTCGTATATCTGGTCGGCTATATCATGAAAGCGGATGATGGGGCCTGCTATCAGTTTGGGGAACAGGATGATATAGAGTTGATAGTCCCAGAAGTTCTTCAATGGCTTGTGTACGCGCCTGTATACATCTACCACATAGGTAATGGTCTCGAACGTGTAGAACGATATGCCTATGGGCAACACCAGCGATGCCCATTTTATTTGCTCCACACCCAATTGATGCAGCACCAGGTTCAGGTTGTCAATAAAGAAATTGCTATATTTAAAGTAGAACAACAGTCCCAGGTTCAGGCATAGCGAGGCACAGAGCAGTGCCGTTCTGAGGCTTTTGCTTTGTTGTTTATCCATCTGCTGCACCACAAAGAAGTCGACTATAGTAGTGCCCAGTAATACAAAAATGAACTTAGGAGCGCCCCAGGCATAGAACAGGATGCTGGCAGCCAGGATGAACTTATTCTTGAATGCAGCCGGCAGCAGGTAGTAGATAACAAAGAACAGCGGGAAAAAATAAAACAGGAAGTATATGCTGCTGAATACCATATTTGCCTTAAAGGGCTAAAAATAGTTAATTAGCCGCGTATTATAGTACGTAGGGCTCATCTTACTATCCTGATGATCTTCACGGGGCAGGCTGCTGCCGCCTGTTCATTCATCGGCAGTTCGTCGGCCGATACCGTGGCCTGCCATACACCTGTCTTCTCTATGCCGCCTACCAGGGTACACTTGCCATCTGTTCTTGATAGCCGCCAGCGCACAGGCCATATCTCGTAACAAAGATTACAGCCAATGCACCTGTTGCGGTGCTGCAGTATCTTAGGCATATTCGGTTGGTATTATCTTGTACAGTTTATCGTCCGGCCTTACCTTTTGCTCAAAGGCTACCGAGAAGCTTGTTCCCTTTTCTACGCGCTCTACGGGGCCGCTGTTGCCATGTATCGTACTGGCCACTTGCGATACTATGCCCGTAACAGGGCCGGTAAGTAGTAGTTCGTCGCCAGCTTCCAGGCTGCCGGTCTCTAACAGGAACTCAGCTACGCCCAGCTTAGGATAGTACTTGGTGGCTTGCCCTAAGAATACCTTCTTTTTAGTGGCTTGCGATCCGCCACTGTCGCTCCATTCGCCTAACTGGCGGCCCAGGTAATACCCGTCCCAGAAGCCGCGGTTATACACCGTGCTCAATTCCTGGCGCCATGTATTTACTTTTTCCTGTGTATAGGTGCCGTCTGCTAAAGCGTTTATCGCCTCCCTATAACATTTTACTGTGTTGTATACATAGTCAGCAGCCCGGCCACGGCCTTCTATCTTTAGCACAGCCACGCCTGCATCTGCTATCTTGTCCAAAAAGTCTATGGTGCACAGGTCTTTGGCGCTCATTATGTATTCATGGTCTATTTCCAGTTCCTTGTCGGTTTCCAGGTCTTTCACCACATACCGGTGGCGGCAATTCTGTACACAGGCGCCCCTGTTGGCCGATGAGTTGTTAGAGTCAAGGCTCAGGTAGCACTTACCCGATACTGCCATACACAGCGCGCCATGGGCAAATATCTCAATCTTCACCAACTCACCCTTTGGACCGCGTATATCGCGGGCTTTTATTTCCCGTACTATGCTCTTTACCTGTGTCAGGGTTAGCTCGCGCGATAACACAATAAGGTCGGCATAGGGTGCAAAGAATGCTACGGTATCAATATTTGTTACATTGGCCTGTGTACTGATGTGCAGACTTACACCCTGTTTTCTACACTCCTGTATCACGGCAAAGTCGGCCGCTATAATGGCGCTTACACCAGCCTCCTTGCATTTGGCGATAATGGCCGATATCAGCTGGCGGTCGTGATCATACATGGTAGTGTTCAGCGTGAGGTACGCCCTCATATTGTGGGCGCTGCAGCGGTCCACTATTTCGGGTATATCGGCCATTGTCAGCGCTGCAGCCGACTTTACGCGCATGTTCAGGTGCTCTACACCAAAGTATATCGAATTGGCACCTGCCTGTATTGCTGCCTGCAAGCTCTCCCACGATCCCACCGGGGCCATTAATTCCATTCCCATAATTTTACAAAACCGCAAAATTAGCTGGCCGATGTAAGGGACAGAATGACGGTCGTCATGCTTTCAATGTGTTGTCGTGCCGGATGCCTTGTGTCTTAATTGTGGCGAATAGCCTTTATATTTACAAACTGATGAATAGTCATACTACATCACTTAAAAAGTTCCTTATCCTCACGGTTGTGGGTACTGTTGTATACTATGCTTTCGGCTGGTTCATTTTCGACTTTATCCTGGGTGCCTATACCGAACAGAACACCACGCAACTGGTTGGGTTTAAAAAGACCAGCGAGCAGTTCAGCATGTCTTACCTGACACTGTCATGTGCAGCATATGCCGTATTGATCACCTATGTTATAGCCGTACTCACTAATACTAACCGCGGAATGAAGGGACTCATCATAGGTGCCACCATTGGGGTATTGGTAGCCGTTATGGCCGATTCGTATTGGCTGGCGTCCAGCAATTTCTACAATAATATAGCAGTTGCCGCCGCCGATGTGCTCGGTGCGGCGGTTTCTGTAGGTGTGCTGGGATGGGTGATCGCGTTGCTGTCGGGGAGGATAAAGTAATGGGAGCTATCAGGCTAACATCAGCAATAGCCATACTACGTTATCCCCGAAATTTTCGCGGGCTATCGGTTCAAACAAGTGCCACAGCAATGCATGCAGTACTATTGGCTGCGAGCTGTGTTCCATTATGCGTATGCTCAGCCGGTTGACAGTATGGTCATGGGCCAGTCCGTAGGCCAGCAGTTCCTTTCCTTCACAAGTCACTACTATTTCGTATAGCGGGTTATTGCGGTAGCCAAGTAAGTAAGTGCATCCATCGTAGGTGAAAATATATTTATTGGCGTACCATTTCTCGGGCTTCAGTTCCAATACTTGTTTGCCCTGAATATCTGTTATTACAGTATGACTGCGCCAGGTACCGGTACGGTGTAATTGGTATGACTCCTGCTCAGCTGTAAACGTGCTGTGGCCGGGCTTATCTTTCACCAGTCGGCCAAGTTGGTCACTGCCTGAGCACAGTGCATATTCCATTTCACTTAGTTTTTTCCATTCCATAAGACCTTTTTTTACGCAAAGATCATTTGGCGGTACACACCGTAATTGGACTTTTAAGACATTCTTACTTCGGCATCCATACTATTTTGTTCGCTTCAAAAGTACGTATGCGCTCAAAGAACGCTTTAGGATTGCTATGGGTCAGTTTTTTGTACTCGCGTATAAAATAGGATTGGTCGTAATACTGAGCGTCATATGCTATCGCTGTAAGCTGACCTATCTCTTTTTTAATGAGCCCCAGGTCCACCGAACGCCGAAAACGCAATATCCTCCGGTATGATGCAGGTGTACAGCCCAACTCTTTTAAAAAGTGCCGCTCCAGTGTTTTACGGCTCATTGCTGATGCTTTGGCCAGTTCATTTATAGTGTGGTCTTCTTCAGTATCCGCCAATAACAATAAGGCTGTATACATTGCCGTAAGATCTGTTTGCCTGAATTGTTGTACAAGAAAGGCCTCCAATTGGTCTACCACGTAGTTGGCATCGTTACCGTCTACCAGTGTAGCTGCCATGCTCAGCCAATTTTTTTCTTCAAATGCAGCTCCGGCTCCGCTGTGTACCTGCCGGGTGGGGTGGTCTATAAAATGCTGCAGCCCCAGTGGTTTAAAAACAATGGCTATCTCCTGTATAGGTGCGCTATAGCGCACATACACGGGGTATGTATACCTGCCGGTAATAAAGGCACATATATTGTTATTGCCAGCCACAGTGGTGCCAATTTCTATCTCGTCTTCATTTATCGTTATTTGGCAGTTACGGAAAAACGATAGGCAGGTATTAACATGCGGAAACGCTACATAGCTAGCCGGCCCGCCGATAGACGGAGAAAAATAAAAGAAGTCGATATAAGGTTGCAATAATGGATGCAACGGCCGGATGATATCCATTGCTGTTATTGCCGGTAGTGGTTAGCTTTTATATTCTTAGCAGCGAGTGTTACGGTCTCTTCCAGTCGCTTTTGCCGGGTCTCCGGCTTTTTTGCGTTCAGTATCCATTCCAGTATTATTCGTTTGGATGAGGGAGGGAAGGCGAGGAAGTTAGTATAGGCAGTGGCATTATTGTCGAACAGTTCCTGCAGGTCTTGAGGTATCACAGAGTTCTGTACATCTATCAGGGCTTCCCATGTGCCGGTTTCTTTGGCTAGCGCTATCATTGCCTCTCCGGCTGGTGTCATCAGCCCTTTAGCTATCATACGTTCTGCGCGTTCCCTGTTGGCCTTGCTCCAGTTGCTTTTGGGCTTACGTTGTGCGAAGAATTGATATTTGCTGTGCTCATCGCGCTTATGGGCTATGCTGTCTATCCAGCCAAAGCATATGGCCTCCTCTACCGCTTCGTCGTAATAAACGCTCGCTAAATCATGGCTCTTATGATACATGATCAGCCATACTGAGGATTCTTTATTGCAGTTCTTTTGCAGCCACTTGCGCCAGTCCTTGCGTGTTTGGGCAGCTACCGCCGATACCCCATTATGCATATCTGTCATAGCCAATATTTTGTTTAATTAAAATTAAAATATTTAGAACAAAATAGCGCTAATTTTGTTGCTGATCTTAGGTTCTTGTTTATGATACTTACCTCTTTTTTGTCCGAGCTCAAAAGCCGGAACGAACTGCTGTTCTACTTCGGGCTTGTCTGTATCGTGTCGGGCATTGTCTTCTTGTTGCTTACCCGCTGGTCGGGGTTGTTGCTTGATGAGGTAAATGTATGGTATAAACCCTTCAAATTTGCCATGTCCATTGGCATCTATTGCTGGACCATGGCGTGGTACTGCAGTTATTTGCCGCAATTCAATACTAAACTGTTTAGCTGGTTCACGGTTGTTGCGCTTGGGTTCGAGATTGTGTATATAGCGTTGCAGGCCGCAAAGGGACAGCGTTCGCACTTCAATACCAGTACACCAACATATGCAGCATTGTTCGCCTTGATGGGTATTGCTGCCTCGGCCGTTACGCTCTATACGGCATATGTTGGGGTGCTCTTCTTCAGCAATACGTTCCCGGATCTGCCGGAACACTACATACTGGCCATTCGTTGGTCCATTATCATTTTCGTTATCTTCTCTTTCGAGGGAGCACTTATGGGCGGCAGGTTATCGCACACGATAGGAGGACCCGATGGTAACCACGGCATACCCATACTCAACTGGAGCCGTAAGTTCGGAGACCCGAGGGTGGCACATTTTATAGGGATGCACGCTTTACAGTTGCTGCCGTTCGTAGCGTGGTATTTTTTGAAGAACAATATCGCCGTCAATATACTGGCTGTTGCTTACTTGTTGCTCGCCACTATCACGTTAGTGCAGGCGCTCAATGGCAAGCCATTTTTAAGGTAGGTTGGCAGTAACTACAAATATCGATAAAGGGAATCCGGTGCGGATTCCCTTTATTTTTTTACAGTTCAGCGAACATGCCAATATTGTTACCGTCGGGGTCAATTACCTGGGCAAACCGTTGTCCCCAGAATGCATCCCACGGAGCTTTGAATGAGGTATATCCCGCTGTCATTAAACGAGCGTAGGTCGCATCAACTTCTGCCGGCGATGCGCAGGCAAATTGCAGGCTTATCCTGTTGTCGCCGGTAGGGGCTTTCCAGTCGGGGTTGGTGTGTAGCATAGTACTTTCGGGAATAAAGCCAATGCTAAGGCCATTCTCGCCCGTGTATTCTACGTGGTGCTCGTTGTCCTGTCCTTCCGGTATCGCCAGGCCAAGTGTGCGATAAAACGACAGCGATGCGCCAAGATCTTTTACTGTAATGCCTACAGTGTGCAGTGAAATTGCCATGTTTGATTTTTTTACAAAGAACAGCATAGCCCGGTTATCAAACGTTGCTCCAAGTCAACGTTTTCCGGGGCTATAATAATTTATACGACTGCTTAATATACATGAATACAGCAGGTGTGATATGTCCATCGGCAGTTACCCGTATATGGTTTTCGTACCGGCCGGAATAGGCAATGCTCTTCAGCACCAGCGGGTCGTTCAGCTTTACGGCAGAGTAAAATTTAATATCCAGTTGCGATCTCATTGGCCGGATGATGAGAAACGTTTGGTTGTGTACAAATACTATGCAGTTTTGGGTGGCGCTGACAGCAACATCGTCCCACTCAGTCACCTCCAGCAATAGCTGGTCAAACAAATACTCCAGTTCCTTTGATTTGTTTTTGAACAGGTCGCCGATATCTACTTTTACGCAGTTATGCCATTGGTTGGCGCTTTTGAGCTCGCGCTCGCATTTCGGGCATATCTCCATGGCTACAATTTCGATTTAATCCTGCTAAGCGTTGACGGCGTTATGCCGAGATATGAAGCCGCCATTTTGTTGGATACACGTACCAAAAAGTCGGGTTGATAATTCATCACCCATTTTACCTTTTCCATAGCGTCAAATCCCTGGAAACCATAAATGCGCTGTTGTGCGGTAATAAAGCCCCGCTCCAGTATCTGCCGGTATATTTTACCAAATGCGGGTACGGTATCTACCAGGTTGAAAAAGCTGTCGCGCGATATTTTCAACAGTTCAGACTGTTCAATGGTTTGTACACATTCAAAAGCTGGTGTCTGGGTGATGAGGCTGGGTAATGCCGTGCCAAATGCACCTTCGAAGGCAAAATAACGGGTAGTTTGTACACCCTCAGAATTGGTGGTAAACAGACGCAGACAGCCCTTATTTACAAAATAGTAATGTCGGCATATCTCACCTTCGTGCAGCAATAGCTCATTGCGGCGCGTCTTCAGTAGCGTAAAGAAGCTGAAAATATGACTCAGCTCGTCATCTCTTATATCAGAACGTGTCTTGATATAGGTAGCCAACTTTTCATACATGGCTGCAATTTTGGATAAATTGCTGATAGTGAGTTATTGTTTAAATCAATGAATTGATAATTGAAAGCGATAGCTCACACACTATTGCATTTTAGAGATCGAGTAGCTATTCTCCGTTGAGAGCCGTTCAACAGTATCTACCACTGCTCTCTTTTTATCTCATCCTTTATATCAAAATCAAAAATAGAAGAGAGACCTATCTTTAACTTTAATGGTTCATACAACGGGTTCGGGAACTTAGTAATGGCTATCAACAACGATTTTCTAATTTCGTTGTTTTCTTCTCCCTGTAATTCCGTTATTCGTTTGAAGATGTCATATGTTTCTGGTTTGGGGTATCGGGCTAATGCCTGTAGTATAACATTCCATTTGCTAAAATAAGTGTGTGGTTTCCACTCTGCGAGTTCCTGGTCGAACCGTTTAACTACATACGGATAGAATGATGGGTCGGGAAATTCTCGTACTGCTTCTATGCTGTAGCTTTCGTGTGCTTTTAGTGCGTTCGCTATTATATCAATGTCGTTTTTATTCTGGTACCTGGCTAGTATAACAAAAGCAACCTGCTCTTTACCCGCTAAGGC
>CANGNA010000029.1 GCA_947455215.1 Chitinophagaceae bacterium | reverse complement strand
CCCTACAGGCTAAGCTTTAAGCCCGATGGCTTTAATGTGCGCCTGGATAATAGCATCCTGTTCTCGCAGTATCAGCCATACGCGGCCAATAATGGCACTTACAAAACGCCTAACCTGGGCCTGCTTACCACCATCAACATGATAGAGCTGATGGAAGACCATAAGATAACAGCAGGCTTCCAATTGCCACTGGACCTGTCGAGCTCGGCGTACTTCCTGCAGTATAAGAATACCCGTAAGCGCCTGGACTGGAGCGTGCTGGCATTACGTACGCAAACAACGGATGTGCAGGACTATGTCTATAAAAGCCCAACATCGGGGTATGATACGATGATCACGCAAAAGTTCAAGAACGTGACCTCTATGGTACAAGGCGAGGTATCTTATCCGTTTGACCGCCTACGCAGCCTGCACATACATACCGCACTGCGCCAGGATATGCTTATAGAAAAGGCCACCGATAAATGGAGCCTGCAGAATGACCCGCCGAATACTACCGCGTACTGGTCGCTGAGCAGGGTGGAATATATTTACGACAATACCCGCACGCCACAACTCAACATCCGCAAGGGCACCCGCTACAAGCTGTATACGGAGTATATGACACAGCTGAACGGGCAAAATATCAACTGTTACAACTTTGGTATAGACTTCCGCACGTATCAGCCCCTATATAAAAACATCATCTGGGCTACCAAGTTTGCCCTGGCCCACTCTGATGGCACCGCCAAGGTACAGTACCAGTTAGGTGGCGTAGATAACTGGTATAAGCCACAGATAGACAACAATAGCATCAGCACCGGCAACTATGGCTTTATGATGCTGGCCAATAACCTGCGCGGCTACAAGCAGGGCGCACAAAAAGGCAATACATACGGGTTGGTCAACACAGAGGTTCGTGTGCCTATAGTAAGCACGTTCTTTAAGCGGCCGGCACAATCTGCATTACTGAAGAACCTGCAATTCGTAGCCTTTGCTGACGGCGGCTCTGCGTATGATGGGTTCCTGCCCGGCAAAGAGACCACCACAAGACCAATATTGTTCGCTTACAATTCAAACGGTATCCCTACGAATGTACTGATGCAGGTGAATGTGATATCGACCTCCGAATTCATCTATGGTTATGGTGTGGGGCTGCGCACGATGCTCTTTGGTTATTTTGTAAGGGCCGATGTATCGCTGAACGGATCGCCTATGCTGTACTTTGCACTGGGAACTGACTTCTAATACCAACAATGGACGACAATAAAGTAAGACTGGATAAATACCTGTGGGCCATACGTATATTTAAAACACGTACGCTGGCCACCAATGCTATAGACGAAGGTAAGGTGCGCTGGAACGGCAATACAATAAAACCATCGCGCATAGTGGGTGTTGGCGACAAATACGACATCAGGACGCCGGCCCGCAAGTGGACCATTGAAGTAACTAAGCTACTGAGTAATCGTGTAGCTTATGAAGACGCTATACAACATTACGTAGACCTTACATCGGAAGAAGATAAGGTAGTGACCAAACCACTTACCACCGCTTTTAACACCGGTAAGCGCCTAAGTAAAACAGGTCGCCCCACTAAGAAACAGCGGCGCGACCTGGGAGATTATCTTGATGACCTTTCGGCCGAGGACTAGTAAATAGCAGTAAAGTTACCCGGGATAGTGCGTGTCCAGTTAACACCCAGATCCACACTCTGGTAAATACCCTGGTTGGTAGCCAGGTATATGTATTGTCTCCTTGTATCGTTCTTGTACACGTTCTGCTTAGCCGTAATGCTGCGCACTATAAGGTTAGCAGGCAGGCCGTTGGTCACCTGTTCAAAAACATCGGTATTCAGGTTCAGTTTATACAAGCCAGCGGAGTCGGTACCTATCAGGCAAGTTTGCTCAAAAGGAGTAGCGGTGCAGGTAAGCGGTGTGTTGGCAGGCAGACCGGGATAAGATGTCCAGTTAGTGCCCAGGTCATCACTATAATAAGCACCTTCAGAACCGTAGTTATCAATAGCAATGATCCTGTTGTTGATGTGCCCCAGTGAGAAGAATGCCTGGCCGCCGGGACCCGCAGGCAGCGACAGAGGTGTGCTTAACGAAGAATTGAACATCTCCCTCCACTTCCCATTAAGGTCTGTGCGGTAAACACCCATCCTGTTCCTGGCATCGTAAGCAACCAATGTACCATTGTTAAGGCGTGTGAATGATGAAGTACGGATGAAGAAGTGCGCCACCTGTGGAGAGTCGTAGCGGTTTTCCAGCACCCATGTACCATAGTCGCCACCCGATGTGTTCCATGCAATACCAAAGTAGTTGGAAGCAGAGATGTCGCGTGTGGCAATGTAAGCGTGATCGCTCCAACCATCAGGATAAATAGCCATAGACTGGTTGAGATCGAATATGCGGCCATTGATGTTAAAGCGATGAACAGAATCGAGCACTATACCATCGTAGCTGGTATTAAAGTTCACACCATTATTCTTGGTCATGTACAGGGCATACTTAGCTACCAGCAGGCGACTGCCCATGGCAAAGATGCTGCGTGCAGGCTGGCCATCGGCGGCCACTATCACCTTGTAGTTCTGGCCGTCGTTGCTGTTGTACAGCGTACCGGCAGTATCTACGAAGTAGAGGGAGTAGGGCGCTGATATCACCGACCCGTTATTGATGGTGTTGCTGGTTTTAGCGCAACCCACCAGGAACAGACCCGACAATAAGAGCAGGGAGTAGAGTAGGTTATTTTTCCTCATTGTTCTGCTTTTGTGATTTTTTACAATATAACTCTCAAAGATAATGAAAAATGGTAAAAAGTGTATGGATACGATATGGGTACAAACAAAGAGCAACTTCGACTCTTCCCGTCCTCCACCATACATAGTCATTAGACGTTCAATGATTAGTAAACGTTAGTTTCCGTAACATTTCCTACCTATAAAAATATAACAGGCATAAAAAAGCCGGAAGCAACAACTCCCGGCTTTTAAGAATAGTTTTTTAACCCTTACAATGCTGGCTTTGCGGTGGTATCGTAATCATAATACCGGCGTGGCTGGAACGCCTGGCTCATCCGCATACCGTAGTCGAGCAGGGTGATAATGGTATTCTCATCTTTGTTCACGAAGTTGATCTCCAGGTGGCCCTGCATCGCATTATTCTTGTATTCGCCGCCGCTGAAGGATACGCTGGATAACAGCCTCTTGCTCTCATCGAACATGGCCATATCGCCTGTAGACAGCGCTTTGGAAACATCTATCTTACTCACCGCCTCCTGCACATCTACAAACAAGTTGAACGGATGTGCTTTGGTATCGGCTGCCAATGCCGGAGACAGTGGCTGATCGGCCTTTCCGCGCAATATGCCTGCCGCGCTGCCGTACTTGTTAGAGAATACGGCATAGTCGCCGTTATGCACCACAAAAACGGTATCGTGTGTGGTGATGGGCAATGCATAGCCATTGGCTACCGGCAACAGGCCGGCGGCTGAGGCAAACGACATGAGCTTATCGAAATTGTCTTTCTTGTTGATCTTCACCACATAGTTCATGCAGTAATTATTGTACTGGAACGGCATCTGGTAACCATCGGCCGGGTTGGTGTTGGCACCAATAGACAGGTCGCTGACCATAAAGGCCATATCACCGGTAAAGGCATCCAGGATATTGTCTACGTTGGTACCCTGTGCCTGCAACTGTGCATTGGCCAGGCCCAGCATACCGGTGCTGTCCATCATGGTGCGCAGTGCCTTTGGCGAGAAATGTACCGCCATCAGGAGGTCCAGGTTCTTGCCGGGCAGGCGGCTTACCATGTCGTTATCTACATTTTTAGCACCAAACTCTTTGTATACATCTTCCAGGCCTTTAGAAGTATAATACGCCATATCTCCTGTGATCTTACCCTTTACAAAATCGAATCCGCAGGCAAAAGCTGTTTCTTTCCACATGGTTGGGGAGATCGCTACAGGACTCTGCGATGCGAAACGATCGTTGTAGGTATTCATTATCTGGGCGTAATTCACCCACATGGAAAGGTCGTGACCGGCACCTTGTAATGCTTCAAAATTCTTATCAGCCTTAATAGAATTGTCGCTGCTGATATTGAACACATTGTCCAGTTCGGCCGCCATATCCTGGCCGCCAGAGCTGAGCGGGTTCATTACGATCAGCACATGCTTATCCCAGCCCATGTACATTTCGCCATCCATGCTGGCCACTTTCAGCTTGTTGTGCTGTTGTATGTCGGCTTTTGGGAAGGTCTTTTTTACATAGGCTTCCCATTCGTCGGCATCACTGAGTGGCACAATGGCGGTTGCCTGCATACCGGAGCTGAAGCGGGCATCGGTCTTCAGGTATACATAAAAGGTATTGAGCACATCTATGCCGGCCTTATCTATGCCGCTCATCATATTATCCTTACCCTGACCTGCGGGCATGCGGCTCTCCATCTCTTTGAAGAGCTTGCTACCCGTGATCATGTTCCAGGCTATCTTTTTGCTGAGTGCGCTCAGGTTCACACCCAACACCACGGAGGCATCCTTAGGGATGTACTTGCGATGATCGGGCTTACTGTTGCACGAACTTAAGACAACTACAGAAAGGGCAATAACAATGACATTACGCAATATGCGATGCATGGGGGAGATAGATTTTAGCAACGGATCATCAATTAAAACGGCAGATCGTCAACAACCTGGCCACCACCCTGCTGCGGATAGCTTGTAGCGCCGCTGTTGTAGTTACCGCCATTGTTATTGTTGTTATAGTTGTTGTTATTGTTATAGGCAGGAGCAGGCTGGTTGTTGCTGCCTGCAGGTGCACCTGCATTGGCCGGCTCTACCCTCCACGCGTCGAGGTTAGAGAAGTAGTTTACTTTGCCATCTTTCTCGTAACGGGTACCTTTTACATTGAAAGAAACCTTAACAACATCGCCGATATTATACCTGTCTATTATTTCGCATTTGTTCTGCACCAGCTGCATTTTAGCGTAGTTGGTGTATATATTGCCATTGATCTCTTCTGCCAGTTCCAGCACGAATTCTCTTTTCTTAAATTTGTCAGACACCTGGGCAGTATCATACTTTACGATCAGTTTTCCGGTAACTTCTAAACTCATTTTTTTAAATTTTTATAATACAACAATTAGTTACTACAAATATAATGGTATTGTACCACGTTTTCCCTAACAAAAAAAGTATCCTCGGAAAAGGATACTTCAATTTAAAAGAGGGAGGCTGAAGGGGATCGAACCCTCGACCCTCAGAACCACAATCTGATGCTCTAACCAACTGAGCTACAGCCTCCGTGTTCTTTTTGGGACTGCAAAGATAGAAAAAAATGTTTTCGTGCAATCATTCGCGCAAAAAAACTATCGTCTTTTACTCATATTTTTTTCGATCACATCACTTACGGCCAATATGACCTCGTAAGGTATGGGCATATCCGTATCTACGATATCGAAGCGGCCCAGCTGGCTCCATGTCATCTGGAATCGGCGGAATCCTTTTATATTCACTTCGTAGTGCATACCATCTTTACGCAGCTGGGGTACAATTACTGCCAGCAATGGTTGCCTGTTGTATACTATCTGGTGCGAGAAACTATTGGCCACAGCGGCAAATTTATCTTTTTCCCTTCTTTAAAAGTGCTATTATTGCTTTGCAGATGAGACATATTTTTTTGACGATACTGCTTTTGGTTTCCGCCGCTGGCTACGCACAGCAGCCTGCTAAAGTAGTATTGCACGGCACCATAGCCATGGCCACGGGCGAGCAGTTCCCTTACCGCATAGAAATAACGGAGACTAACGGTGTTATTACCGGCTATGCTTACACCTATGATGAGCACGACGAGGCCAAGGCGGTGATAAAAGGGAAAGTAGATAAAGCCACCCGGAAGCTAAGCTTTAAGGAAACGGAGATCGTAAAATCGTCGCTGGTGACCACCAAAGCCTTTATGTGCATGGTGCAGGCAGCCATGGAATATAAGGGCGGCAAACTGAGCGGCCCTGCTGTGAACAAGCAGTTGGACAATACCGCCTGCACTGCCGGAACCATTACCTTTAGCAACAATGCAGAGGTAGAAGCCCTTTTTGCCAGCCACGATGAATATGACGTGGAAATAAAGATGGGCGAAAAGAAAAAGGCACCCGTAGAAACACCTGCGCCACCAGCTGCAGCCACAAACATACAGCAGGAGCCCACCACTGAAAAGATAACAGCCGGTATAGAAAAAAGCTACGCATGGTACAGCGATAGCGTAGTGATAGAGGTATTTGACGGCGGCTATTTTGACGGCGATATTGTGACCATATATATGGACGAAAAGCCTGTACTGAACAAATTTGTACTGCTGAAACAGAAAAAAAGGCTGTCGGTGGCGCTTCCTGCGACAGGCGTGCACACTATAAGCATACTGGCAGAAAATGAAGGCAGCGACCCGCCCAATACGGCTACCTTGCGCCTGCTGGATGGCACTACGCCATACAACATTGTTGCCTATAACAATAAGGGCGAACGGTCGTTCATCAGGATAAAAAAGGCGCGATAGCAATGCAGCACATGCTGAAAATAGACATACCGAAACTAAAACGGCCCATAAGCTATACAGACAGCTTATTGCTGACGGGGTCTTGCTTTACGGAGCATATTTCGGAGCGTTTGGCGCAACACAAATTCAGGGTACTGTCTAACCCCAATGGTATATTGTTCAACCCCCTAAGCGTGGCCGACAGCCTGAATAGCTATGTGGCCGGTAAGCAGTATACCCCGGACGAGTTGTTTTACCTGAACGAACTGTGGAACAGCTGGGACCACCATACCCGCTTTTCTGACGTGGACCAGGCAGCTGCGCTCAGTACCATCAATACCAGCCAGCAACAGGCCTCTGCATTCATCAAAACAGCCAACCATTTGCTGATAACGCTGGGGTCGGCCTTCCAGTATTACCATATAGCCGGCGGCCACCCCGTGGCTAATAATCACCGGGCACCCGGGCAGTGGTTCGAGAAGCGGCTGCTGCAAATAGCCCTGATCACCGACAGGCTGAGCGAGACCATAGCGCGCATACTTGCCGTAAATGCCGACATACAGATCATTTTTACCATAAGCCCGGTGCGCCATATACGCGACGGTGTAGTGGAAAACAACCGCAGTAAGGCCCGCCTGATAGAAGCTGTGCATGAGTTGTGCGCCAGGTTCCCGGCTACGTGTGCTTACTTTCCAGCCTACGAACTGTTGATAGATATATTGCGCGACCACAGGTATTACGATATCGATATGGTACATCCGAATTTTGCGGCCACATCGTATGTATGGGAGCGCTTCACGGAGTCCTGCATTGAGGTTACGTCACAGGAATTGATGAAGCATATGGCGAACATACAGACGGCCTACCGCCACAGGCCACGTTTCCCTCAAACCAACGCACATGCAACATTCAGGGAGAATTACCTGAAAAAATGCCAGGAACTGCAACAACAATACCCCCTGCTGGACTTGAGCGCGGAAATCGCCTATTTTTCTGCTATCATTTGATTATGAATAATTTATCCATTAGTGCCGGGAGCGAGCGCATATAAAATTTGTTGCCGCATAGCAAAAAAATAATGGTTTAAAATTATCGTTTTGATGCGAGAATAATTAAATTCGCATCTCTGGTATAAAAGAAGAATCAGTCAGGTGGAGCAAGTCTTAACAGCAAATAAATTTTCGGGAATTAAAGACATGACAAATTTAGTAAGCTTCATCGTTATAGACGACGACCCCCTAAATAATACTATTTGCAAACTGACCATCAAAAAGGCAGTAGGCGTGCTAGATGTGAAGACATTTACAGATCCGCTGGCGGGGTTACGTTACGTATCGGAAGAATACCCGGGCAGTGCGGAAGCCAGCAGACCCACTTTTTTGTTCCTGGACATCAACATGCCGATAATGAACGGCTGGGAGTTCCTGGAGAAGTATGAGCAATTGAGCCACAGCATCCGCGAATCAATACGACTATATATCCTTTCTTCATCGGTAGATGACAGAGACATTGAGCGGGCCAGCCACAATCCCAACATCGTTAGTTACCTGGCCAAACCGATAACCAAGGAGATCATCCTGGACCTGGTGAACCAGGCCCAATAATATAGCCCCGCATGTGCGGTGATCTTCATTACCAGCCATGTTACCTTCTACGATACTTACCTACCTTTGGCAGATAATACTAAGAAAATGAGAACATACCTTCCAGCGCTTGCCATAGCGATCCTACTGAGCACCGGTAGCTATGCGCAAAAGAATAAAGTGAAGATCGAAACGGAATACGGCAACATCGTTGTTATGCTGTACGATAATACCCCGCTGAACACCAACAATATGGTGAAACTGGCCAAAGAGCATTACTACGACAGCACCCTATTTCACCGCTGCATACCGCAGTTTGTGATACAGGGCGGCGACTCGACAAGCAAACATGCTAAACCAGGACAAATGCTGGGCGAAGGTGGCCTTGGCTACACGGTACCGGCAGAAATAAGCAATGAGCACTACCACAAACGCGGTGCGCTAGGTGTAGCCCGCGACCAGACCCCGGACAAATCGGGCTCTGCCTGCCAGTTCTATATTGTTGTGGGCAAGAAGTTCAGTGAGGCGGATATAGACAATATAGGAAAGCGCACCGGCCGCACCTATACGGCTGAGCAACGCGATACGTACAAGAACATGGGCGGCACTCCCCACCTTGATGGCAACTACACGGTATTTGGCGAAGTGATAGAGGGTATGGAGGTTGTAGATAAGATAGCTAATGCTGAGCGTGACGGGCATGACAGACCTAAAACAGATATACACATGCTGAAGGTGCGCCTGATGAAAAAGAAGAAACGCTTCCTGTTCTTTTAAATAAGAAGGTTAATAGATATTGACAGCCGCGGAGTATGCTCTGCGGCTGTTTTATTGTGTAGATATATTCGTTGTGAACGTTGCATACCTACGGCATACTGTCCATTTGCGGTGTTGTTGGCTACAAACATTTCGCCACCTACGGGGCAATGAGACGTGGGATCACCATTTAGCCATGCCGCAACCCCTCAGGGTAAAAGGAGCTGCTGCCGGTAGTGACAATGTTGATTGGTGATGTGGTACTGATGTTAATGTCAGCCATAAAAAAAGCGCCCTTTCGGGGCGCCTTTCTTTGCTATTATTATTGCATTAATTGTTGAAGGGGTAAAGGATCTCGTTTTCGAAACGGGGACACATAACGCCATCGCGTGGGTTTGTCTTGTGATTATACTTGCCACGGATGTACACAGTGATCTCGTTTGCAGACGCTGTAGTGCCACCGCTACCACCGCTGGTAAGGGTAGAATTGTTAGCATCATAAGAGTAGCCGAATGTCAGGTTAGCATAATCGATCCTGATAGTAGGGATGAAGGCATCCTGGTAGCGATAAAAACCACCAAAGCTAAAAGCGAAGATGCTCGGCATACCCGGCGTGATGCCATGGTAAGTAACAAGACCACCATATATGGTTTCATTGTAAGGCTGCTGCCTTGTATAGTTACCATGCAACGCTACGCTGAAATGTTCGGAGAACACCAGGTTGATACCGGCAGAGAACTGCCATTTTGCCGGCAGCTTAACCGTAGAATAACCGCCATTGAATATCTGCGTAGGATGATTGATGTGGTAAACCGATGCACCCAGGTAGTAGTTAGCGCGATTATCGCGATCTATAGAACTATTGAGGCTGATACCGGCACCGAGGTCGAAATTATGCAGGCTTTTGAACGGGGCAGTTTCGCCTGACGCATTGGTAGGATCGTAGCCATTGATATACTGGCTGCTGAACGTCATCTTGTTCATGTCTACGAAACGGGCCATATAACCACCTGTAAAACCAACAGAGAGGTAAGAGTTATGATCATCGTTCAGGGCTTTATTGTAAGCTACTGAAGAATATACCTCCTGGCTGGTAAAATCAATAGAGCCTGCTTTGTCGTAGAACGCGCCCAAGCCTATGCTCACGTAGTCACCTACTTCGCGATTGGCCAGTATGCGTGTTTCGGCAGTTGCCGATACTGTGCGGTAAGGAACGGTTACTGCCCCCCACTGGTCGCGATAGTCCAGGCCTACTTTATAATCGCCGCTGAATATGCCTGTGAGGGCAGGGTTACGGAGAATAGAGTTCTCGTAAAACTGCGAAAAATGTATGTCCTGTGCCCGGCTGCTGCCACCAATACCGAGCACCACACTCACAGCCACGATCTTAAAACAATTTTTCATTTATAGTCTTTTTACAATTTCAACTAAAAGTATTCATTAACGTGGTCCAGCTTATCGTACGAGTGATATATCGCCGCGGAACACAAACGGTTCGCCTGTAGAACATACTACATCCAGCACATACACATACACGTCCGGAGCCAGTACCTCGCCACGGAATGTACCATCCCATCCTACACCAGGATTATTTGGATATACATTGTAGGCTTCGTACACCAACTCACCCCATCTGTTGTAGATGGCCATGCGCTTGATGAGGCCAAGACCCTTACCGCTTACATAGAACCTGTCGTTATTACCATCACCATTCGGAGTGAATGTGTTTGGTATATACACCTGGTCTGACTGGCAGAGGAGCTTAACGGTAACCGTTGCATAACCCGTACAACCTTCGATAGTAGACGCGCTTACTGAGTAAGTAGTTGTCACTACCGGTGTGGCGATCGGCCGCGGACAGTCAGAACATGTCAGCGTACTATCGGCCGGTGTCCAGGCCCATGATGTAAGTACCACGCTATTAAGCGTATCCACATACAATTGCACGCTGTTACCAGCTATGATGATCGATGTTGACGGCACACGCAGTATAGGCGTAGGTATTACGGTAACCTTTACGTGCTCTGTATCCTTGAAGCATACATTCTCTGTGATCTCAACAGTGTAGATAGTTGTTACCGTAGGCGTAGCTAAAGGATTGTAGATGAGGTTATTGCTGAGCGAAGCAGCCGGTGTCCATATGTAGCTTTCGCCACCCTGTGCATACAACCTTGCATTGTCACCATAACAGATAATGGTATCGCTGCGAACGCCGGTAACATTGTGGTGATATACTTCAACAGGAACAGTTATAGAGTCGCGGCAACCAAACTGCGTGGTACCTGTTACAGAGTAAATGAGGTTATCGTTGATGAGTATGTTCGGGCTTGCGCACGAATCGCAGCTAAGGCCGATCCTTGGGTGCCAGATATAGCTGGCAGCACCTGTCATTGTTACGTGTTTAGCTGTGCCTTCGCATATATATGCCGGATCCGGCGTATAGTGCAGTTGTGGCAGCGGGTTAATGGTCACCTTGTGCGATGCTGAGTCTGTACAGCCTGCAGCATTGGTGGTAATAGCCCAATACGTATGGGTAGAGGTAGCCCTTACCGTTACAGGATTACATACCGCGCAAGACAAACCGCTGGAGTCGACAGGAGTAGGATGTGTTACCCAACGGAACACCCCGGAGCCACCCGTAGCAAAGAGTGTTGTCTGCTCACCGATACACATGCTGTCCCTGCCAGTAATAGTGATGACCAGTGGCGGATCAACAGTTACAGTAACTGAGTCGATGTCAGAACAGCCGGCCACATTGGTACCCACCACAGTGTATGTAGTAGTAGTAAGCGGGTGCACTACAATAAACGAACAGTTAGCACATATCTGCACACCGCCCGGTCCATACCATGCAAAGGTATCTGCACCAGATACCCTGAGGGTATCTGCGCCACCATAACAAATGCGTGGTGCATGAGTGATCGTATCAACAGGACGGTCGAATATCCTGATAGAATCAGTGAAGTTGTCGACCAGGTTGATACAACCACCGTTGGTGATAACAATAGACGGCGGACAGTACGTACCCGGAGTGTTGAAATCAAGCGTCAGCGTTGAAGCTGCGGTATCGATAGTTCCGTAAGGACATATGTTCCATGCATAGCGTGAACCTGCAGGTACGTGAGCAGTATCTGTGAAACTGAACGTGATCTGCTGCGGGGTGCAACCTCCGAGCGATGACACAGCTACTGTACCATTAGGGCCACCCACTACGTAGTCTTGCGATGATGAATCTACGCACCCCCTTGGAGATGTAGCATACATAACAACATGGTGCAGACCAGTGTGACCGAACGAAGCGAATACTATTGATGTATTATAAGTAGCAGTATCGTTTACATATACATGCCATGCTATGTTATATAAGTAAGACGTAGGCGTAGTGGTAGGCCCTGCTGCAAACTGCATAGGCGGACAAGCTGAACCAAGTTCACCATAGTTAGCAATACCTATACCACTTGCATTAGACAATGTGATCGTTTTACTGTACGTGTTGGAACAGCCCACCGGTATACCCAGCGCGCCGGTAGAAGTTACGGTGCAGCTAACTGTATAAACACCATTGGCTGAATAAACATGTGTAGGATCGGACAGTGTTGTGGACGGACCTACAACAACGCCATCACCAAAATTCCATGTATAGGAAACGCTGGTATTGGTATCGTGGAAGGCAATAGCCAATCCGGCACATGCACCTGTGGTATCATTGGTAGTAAAGTATGCATGCGGCATCCTGGCATTGATCCTTATAGTATCAAAGCTGGCACAACGGCTCGGACTTGCATCGGTATCGCTTAGTGCTACCAGCCATGAGCCTTCAGGGAAGACGTGTGTAAATGAATAAGGAGTAGACGGACCGCCTCCTGCAGATACTGCAGCAGATGGTGCCGGGTTATTGTCATAATCATACCAAACAGAGCGGCGCGCAATAGTGGTGCCCACAGAGGCATTATTGTCGGTAAAGGTAACTGTACTACCCGCGCAAATGGAAAGCGGCGTTGCAGTGAATCCACCTGTAGGACCAAATACTCGTATCTGATGGACAGGCGACGTATCATTACATCCGAACCTTGAGGTGAATATAGGCCTGATATTGAAGGTGCCCGTTGCTGTATATGTATGAGTGGCAAGATTGCTTGTACCATTGACTGGTATTGAACCATCTCCCCATAACCACCTGTAATTGCTGTAATTAACCCGCGGCAGTGGTGTCAAGGTTGAAGAACTGTCCACATAGGTAGGGCCCTCTACGCTTGCTTGCGTATTGACGCATATATTAGGTGTAGTTAATACCCATGCAGTATCGGACGGGCCAATGTATACCGGAAGGCTTACAGAGTTGAAACAGTCGTGCAGCCTTGGCGATGTATTGGTCAATACAGCAGTATCATGTACCGTTACTGTTACAGTATAGTTATGTGGAGTGGTCCACCCAACGGAGTAATTATGCGCGGCGTAAAGGTTACCGCCGGTAGTTGGCACGGCGGCAGGGCGTATAGTGTCCCTGCGTCCATCACCCCACTCCCATACGTAGAAGTAACCACCGAATGTACCGGAGAGCACAAAGTCGAGTGAATCGCGCTTATTACAATGCGATGCAGTACCGGCAGGTATACCTGCTGAAGGGACCCCGGATGCTGCAGTATTGATGCGCAACGGATTAGGAACTGTTGGTACCAACGGAGGGAATACCCATATACGGTTGGTATCTGTTATACAGCATCCATTAAGACATGTTTGTACTGTATAGAAGTAACCGGTATCGTTGATCGGTAAGCTACCAGGAGGTGCGGGTGGCACCGAAGGACGCGGGAATGTCACAGTGACTGTATCAGTAAATTGAGTAGGCAGCGCGGTGCCAATAGCTGTCTGGAAATGCCAACTGTAGGAACAACCTATACAGCCGTTACTGATGAAGTGCAATACTGTATTAGGACAGATAGAATCGACATTTAGAATGCCAGGCGTTGCTGACGGAACGTGTATGAATGAATCTTCTGAAGCCCAAATGCTGGTTACAGGCACAACTGCACCAATAAGCACATTTGCGGTATCGGCGCCGCTGCAACCACCATATATGGTAGGCAGATGCCAGCGTACGATCATCTGGTAAGGTGTGGTTGAGCCAGTGTTATACACATGCGAGATACCGGTAAATGTACCACCAGGATTATTAGGTGAACCATCGCCGAAGCTAATACCATCAATGATATAACTGATGCCCACGGGGGTCATTGTGAAATAGAATGAGTCCCTGAGCGGAGTACAACCAGAATCGAGTATGCTATGAATAGTAAGATTTGGAGGGGATATACGGATGGCATTAGCAATAACGGTATCGAATACGCAACCGGTAGTATTATTCACTATATGCAGCACCGGAGAATAGAACCCGCTGCCCGGCACTGTAGTATAGCTATGAGTAACAGTGGCAGCACCAACACCCGTGCCTGTACCAGTAACTACTGATGTTGCAGAACCATCGAAGAAACTCCACGTGTATGTGTAGTTAGCTGCTGAAGGCGAAGCTGACAAAGTAACGTTGAGTGGCTGTGAACCGGAAACCGTACACATGTAAGCAGGGATAGGACTTACCGATACCGCTGAATGTGGGGCAGGGCGGATAGTGATGGTACGCCTTACTGTATCAGCACAACCGTTACCGTTTACTACATAATCCCAAACCTGGTAATTTCCTGCGGGGAGTGTCAAACGGAAGAAAGCGTCTGGGCCGCTAACAGGATTGGCTGCAAGGCCTGTAGCTAACGCACCAAAGGCGTCGAAAATATAAAACGTTGATGTTGTTGTAGGAATTGCATCAACAGTTGTACGATCGTGGAAAGTTACAGTATCGTTCTCACAGAATATGGTAGGCGAACTGAGGAAGTTGCCGGTGAGATTGCCCACATGTACAGACTGCGGAGTTGCAACTGCGGTACAGCCAGCAGCATTGGTTACAGTAAGGCCAACGTTGTTGGTACTGCCCGGCACTGCATAAGTAGCTGTTACAGAAGGAGATGTAGTGGTAATAGTTGGTGTTGATGTGCCTGGGAATGTCCAGGTATAAGATGTAGCACCCGTGCTGCAACCGCTTGAGAAAGTAACAGTAAGTGGCGCACGGCAACCGCTATTAACATCAGTGCGCGTCATACAGGCTACAGGGAGCGGAGATACGTGGATGACCTTGGTTACGATACCATTACAAAAACAGTTGGTACCGAGATAAAGCAGGTTAATAGTGTAATCGCCGGGAGTAGAGAGGTTATAACTGAAATTGGTCGTATTAGCTGTAGCAAAGATACCGCCGGGACCTGTAAGATTCCATGTCCACTTATTACCTGTAGCACCGTTGGAACAGAACGTATCGCCGGTAGAGATGTTGGTAAAGGTAACGTTACCAGGACAAACTACTGCGGGATCGAAAGCAACGCTGGCATTGAAATTGATGACCGGTTGGTTATGAAACTGGATATACGCAGGCTGTACAGCATATGCCGTTTCAGCACCACAGATAGCCCTTACTACTACGTCGTAACTATCGCCGGCGGTACCTGTAAACGGGTAGCCAACAGCTGCGCCTGTACGGGTAGCAGTGTCGGTAGTGCCGGTTTTAATGAAGTACCACGTATATGACGGAGTTCCCGAACAACCGGTAACTGAACCGTTGAATGTTACGAAGAGCGATGGGCCACATGTAGTGGTGGTAGCAGAGCTGGTAAAGTTGACTGAAACAGCTGCTTGTACGAGTGAGGGTATAGCAATAAGGCATAGCGTTAAAACCCGTAAAATTCGCTTCATATACTTTAATTTAGAACAAACGTTATTTACTTCCTAACAATAGAAACAGTCCCGACACAGTTCGGTCAGGGATGTAAATATAATAAAGTTATAAAAATGGCAGAATAATTTGTTAAGTTTTTATGGGAAAAACGGAAAAATGACACAAATACATTCTAAAAATGGCAATATAGAGCACGCTAAACAATAATTGCTTGTTAATGAGGATGCACAAATACATATTTATTTAAATCTAACAGCAGCAGAGTAAGGGAGTACTGTTAACTGGTAGCGTTTATTGTTGTAGGCAGCAAAGGTATTGAGGCTTATAAGCGAGTACCACCCCGATCGGCCAGAGCAGGCTGTAGCATGGTGCGGTGCGGGACCAGATGGATTAGCATTCGTGCTCACCACATACATTATACCATTCCTATCATCAACAGTTATACCGTGTGGCTGATAGAAATCGCCATAGATAGCAGTAGTTTGCAGCGTATTGTAGTTGATGGCATACACAGACCCTTTGGCACCTGTTACCGGCGAGGCATCTTCCATACAGGTAACAAATACGTAAGGCATTGTTGATGATATGGCCAACTCTTGCGGATAGCGGCCAACTGGGATAGACGCGATGAGCGTATCGGCCCGCGCATCCATCAAGGCTACGCTGTTAGTACCCTGGCAGGTAACCATATACCTTGTATTGCCCGGCAACATCAGTATATCGTGCGGGTTAGGCGCTATGGAAGATGTATCGGCGCTGGTAGCAGCAGCCGCACCATTCACGCTTACCTCTTTATACAGGCTACCGTTGAGCGCCACTTTGTACACAACATTGCCGTATTGCGCAGTAATAAAAAACGTATCGAAAGTGGGCATGGAAGTGATGGCATGCGGGTAAACAAAAAGACCGCTGCCCATTATGGATCTTGACGGCACTACATTCATACCGGCAGTTGTGATATAACCCAGGCCGCCATCACCTTCCCAATCGGAAATGATCATAGCTGTGTCCTGCTGAGAAAGGTGTAAAATATTCCAGGCGCCATTCACTTTCAGGCTGCCTACATTGGCAGCGGCCACTACCTGGTCGGTACGGGCATCTATCTTCTGCACATAGTTACCATAAAGAAACCCTGCATAGGCAAAAGCCCCGTCGGACGCCACTTTTACAATGTGCGGGCTTTCTGTTTTGGTGCTTACGGCGCCTATGGGTATGTAGCGCATCACCACATGCCGTTCGGCATCTATAACCGCCATAAGATCGCAGCCCTGCTGGGTGATGTATATCTTCTGCCGCGTACCCGGATCGGAAGAGAAAGCAATGTTGCCTTCTTTATCGGGAGCGCCATTTGTGATCCACTTCAGCAATGTCTCGTACTCCGTTTTAGACAGCGGGGCCTGCGGCATGGCAGATGTGCTTGGGGGCATAGTAGGTACCGCCACTGTACCCAGGGAAGAGTCGGTATTGACAAAGTAGAGCAGCGGGCTGTAAGCTGGGCTGTAAGGCACTACCGCAGCACCATTGTTACTGCCGTTAAAGAGAGCATCCCAGCTATCGAGGCGCAGGTTACCGGCATTTGCATAACTGGCTGCATTATGGCACCCGGATATAGCACATTTAGATACCAGTATCTTAGCCACATCGGGCGGAAAATTACCATCGGGCGATGCCGGAGCGACATATGGCTTGTGCACGCATGATGCCACCTGCAATAGCGACAGCACGGCTAATACCACCCCGATGATCTTTCCTTTATGCATATAGTAAAGTTACGGCGAAACGCGTTTGTAAAAGCTATGTAATAAGTTGCACACCAGGCTGCTGAGACCGGCCATTGCCATAAATGAGTTATATTTACATTTCGCTTTGCCGCCACCGGCTGCATGCCATATCATACTCTCATGTTAGTAGCATTATACAACCGTACATTTGACGAACAGGATGTTCCTGTTATTCTCCATATCATAAAGCTGCTGGAAGACAACAAGCTACAGCTGGTGTTTTACAAAGAGTTTTATGAGCGGCTGCAACCCTACTATACATACGCCGGCATCCAGCGATTCTTTACATCGAAAGCAGACCTGCCGCTGCAGACCGACATGCTCTTTAGCCTGGGTGGCGATGGAACTATGCTCGACTCTATCTGTTTTGTTGGCAATTCCGGCATCCCGCTTATCGGTATCAACCTTGGGCGCCTGGGCTTCCTGGCAGCAATACCTGAGGAAGAAGTGGAAGCGGCCATCCAGTCGCTGGTGCGGGGGTCTTATACGCTGGAAAAACGAACGCTCATACACCTGGATTCTAACATTCCATTATTCGATGGTTCGCCATTTGCATTGAACGAGTTTACCCTGCATAGGCAGGACACTTCTTCGATGATCAAAGTACATACTTACCTGAATGGAGAGTTCCTGAACACCTACTGGGCCGATGGCCTGATAGTGGCCACACCAACGGGCTCTACCGGCTATTCGCTGAGTTGCGGCGGCCCTGTGGTTTTCCCGCAGACAAGCAGCTTTGTGATAACGCCTGTGGCACCGCATAACCTGAACACCAGGCCAATAGTAGTGCCCGATGACAATGTGATATCATTCGAGATAGAAGGCCGCTCAGAGCAGTTCATGTGCACGCTCGATGCCCGCACAGAGATCATCAGGAGCAATGTGCAGCTGGCTGTTAAAAAAGAGAATTTTACCGTGTCGCTGGTGCGGCCAGATGAACATAATTTCCTCAACACCATCAGGCAGAAACTATACTGGGGTGTTGACAAGCGCAACTAAAAACCACACTGAACTTACCCGTATATTATGAACATGAGCCGGTTGAAGATAGCTTTATTGCTTACTGTGTTAACGGCTGTGTGCCGCGCACAGAACACATGGCATGCAGTAAAAGGCGCAGGAACAACCACACAACACCAATTGCAGGCTGATGCTGTATACGGCATCTATCGACCAGAACAACAGGCATTGCTTACACCACTTCAACAAAAGGGAGCGAACCAATATATAACACTGCCAACGCCCGATGGTACTACCCGCACCTTCAGGATATGGAGCACACCCATATTACCGGCTACACTTGCCGCCCGGCACCCCGACATTATTACCTACACAGGCGTTGCCACGGATAACCCCGCGGTAACTATAAAGATCGACAACAGCAACGATGGTTTCCACGCCATGATATTTGACGGGCATAACACTTACCTGGTAGACCCTACAGAAAAGGTGAACAATGGGCTATACCTGGTGCATTATAAGAAGGATGAGCGTAAGAGCTACCAGCAGCGGGATGCCTGCCTGGCTATTCTGCCGACCAACAACCTGGAGACGACCAAGATAACCTACAAAACAGTGAATGGTACACAACTACGTACATACAGGCTTGCACTGGCTTGTGACCACCAGTATGCACAGGCGGCTGTAGGCACAGAGACACCTACCAAACACCAGGTACTCAATAAAATGATCACCTCGCTCAACAGGATAAATGGTGTGTATGAACGTGAATTATCCATATCATTCACCTTTGTAGATAAAGAAGACACCCTCATTTTCGTAAGTACTACCAATGACCCTTACGGGTCGGTAAACGATAATGCGCTTTACTTGTCGGATACCAATCAACAAGTTTGTGATCGGTTGATAGGTACTGCCAATTACGACATAGGACATGCATTCACTACGGGTGCAGGCGGCCTGTCTGTAGTAAGCTGCGTGTGCGACCCCGACATTAAGGCGAAGAGCGTAACCGGCCAGCCGGAACCTACCGGTGATGGATTTGACATTGATTACTTTGCCCACGAATTAGGCCATGCGCTGGGCGCGCAACATACATTTAATGCTGTTACCGGTGCGTGTGGGGCAGGTTCTCCCCCTAATGGCAATGCCAACCCAGTATGCGCATTTGAACCGGGCAGCGGCTCTACAATAATGGCTTATGCCGGCATTTGTGGCGGCAACAACATACAGTTGCATAGTGACGATTATTTTCATCTTATAAGCCTGGAGCAGATAGAAGATTTTGTAACCACTCTGGGAACATGTGCGGTAAAGACAACCACCAACAATAAGCCGCCATACATTCCATCGTTCACTACATCATACGCCATCCCCTACCTGACCCCATTTGAGTTAACAGCCCCGCAGGCTGTTGACTCTGTAGCGGATACGCTGACCACCTATTGCTGGGAGCAATACAACCTTGGTGATTTCACCTGGAGTTTTTCGAGTGCACGTTATGGGCCTATCTTTCGCTCCTACAAACCTGACACCAGCCGCACACGTGTATTCCCACGTACAGCTATGGTATTGGCAGGCCAAACAAGTGATGCCGGCAACGATTTTGAACAAGGCGAAAAATTAGCTGACAGGGCCAGGTTCCTCACCTTCAAACTTACTGTACGAAACATACTGAATGGCCTGGGTTGTTTCCAGACGCCTGATGATACTATCCACCTTGATGTGATCAATACAGGAGCGCCTTTCGAAGTGACCAGCCAGAATGCTACCCTGCTGAAATATCTTGGTGGCAGCCAGCAAACTGTAACGTGGAATGTAGTGGGGTCGAACCTCTCCCCTATTGGCGCAGACAGCGTAGATATATACCTTTCGGTAGACGGTGGCTATCACTGGCCATATATACTTGGCTCTTTCCCCAACAATGGCAGTGCTGTTGTTACACTACCTAACCCTGCACAAACATCAGAACGGGCCCGCATCAAAGTAAAAGGCAGGGGCAATGTGTTCTTTAATGTAAATAAGGCAGACTTTTTTGTGGTGAACGACCCCGGTGCATCGGGCGATATTGTGCTATTTCCTGTACCTGCAAGAAATGACGTAACGATGGTAACAGGGGCGCGCGGTGTAGTAGATTATGCGATATTCAATATGGCCGGAAAATTAATGACCAGCGGCACCATCAACAAAATAATGAGTTTTGATGTAGCGCCATGGCCACGCGGTGTGTATATAGTGCGCATGAAAGAAACCACCGGGCGGGTGACCATTAAAAAGTTTGTATTGGAGTAATTGACCCGGATCTTGGATCTTGTATTCTGGCTCTTGGCTCCCTGGGCCTTGGTATCTGGAATTTTAAAAAACTATTTCTGCTCGTTCAATCCCAGCTTCTCAAGCGCAGCCTGTGCCGCCACCTGACCTGCATCTTTCTTATTGTAGCCGGTGCCGCTGGCTATGATCTCGCCATTCAGCATAATGCCTACGGTAAATAATTTGCGGGTGTTCTCCAGCTTTTCGTCGAGCGTATCAAAGCTCATGGTGTGATTGTTCTTCTGCGCCCAGCTCAGCAACCTGTTCTTAAAGTTGGTATCGGTGCTCTCCATCATATCCAGGTCTACATACGGGCGTATCAGTTGGTTCAGGATGAACTTACGGGTAACTTCCAGGCCCTGGTCCAGGTACACAGCACCTATCAATGCCTCCAGCGCATTACCAAATATATGGCTGCGCCCCAGGCTACGATCGTTGGTATTGTATACCACCAGTTTGTTCAGCCCCATGCGCAGGGCTACGTTATTCATCGTTTCGCGGCGCACTATCTTAGAGCGCAGCTCGGTGAGATAACCTTCGTCTTCGTAAGGATATTTTTTGAACAGGTATTCGGCTACAATGGCGCCAAGAAAGGCGTCGCCAAGAAACTCCAGCCTTTCGTTACTGTCGGTAACATCATCGGGGCGGGAGCGATGCATAAGGGCAAGGCGATAAAAAGCCACGCGCTTAGGGGTAAACCCCAGCACCTGTTCTAATTGAGCCTTTATCTCCTTATCGGAAGAAAAAAAATTAAGGATACGGGATAACCGCCCCACAACTAATCAACAAATTTTTTGAAGATAACAGAGGCATTGTGCCCGCCAAAGCCAAATGTGTTGCTCAGCGCAGCCCTTACTTCTTTCTTCTGCGCCTTACCAAAGGTAAAGTTGAGTCGCGGATCGAAAGAAGGATCGTCTGTAAAGTGGTTGATAGTAGGAGGGATGGTGTTGTTCATCATTGCCAGGATGCTGGCAATCGCTTCTATGGCACCGGCAGCACCCAGCAGGTGGCCTGTCATAGACTTTGTAGAACTGATATTGACATTGTAGGCATGCTCGCCGAATACACGCTGTATGGCTGTCACCTCGCTGATATCGCCCAGTGGAGTAGAAGTACCATGCACATTGATGTAGTCGATATCTTCAGGCTTCATACCGGCATCTTCCAGAGCAGACTTCATTACATTGGTAGCACCAAGGCCTTCCGGATGGGGAGCGGTAAGATGGTAAGCATCGGCACTAAGGCCGCCGCCGGCAACTTCGCAAATGATGTTGGCACCGCGGCGTTTAGCATGTTCATACTCTTCGAGTAACAGAGCACCTGCGCCTTCGCCCAGCACAAAACCATCGCGATCAAGATCGAACGGACGGCTGGCTGTCTTAGGATCATCGTTACGCTCAGAGAGTGCCTTCATGGCATTGAAGCCACCTATACCTGCTTCAGTGACCACCGCTTCAGAACCGCCGCACACTATCGCATCGGCCTTGCCCATGCGGATATAGTTCAGCGCATCTATGATAGCGTTGGTAGAAGAGGCACAAGCACTAACCGTAGCAAAGTTTGGCCCACGGAAACCATACTTCATGGAAATGTGGCCCGATGCGATGTCCAGGATAAGCTTAGGTATGAAGAATGGGTTGAAACGGGGGGTACCATCACCAGCACTGAAGTTTTTCATTTCTTCGATGAAAGTGATCATACCACCTATTCCGGATCCCCATATTACGCCAACCCTGTCTTTGTTCACATCGCTGTTCAGGATGCCTGAATGCTGAACGGCCTCATCAGCAGCCACGATGGCTATCTGGGAGAACCGGTCGAGCCTTTTGGACTCCTTACGCTCGAAGTGATTGTCGGGGTTGAAATCTTTAAGCTCACAAGCAAATTTTGTCTTAAACTTGGTCACATCAAACTGCTTAATGAAATCGGCGCCCGATACTCCATTAACCAGACCTTCCCAATAAGCAGGTATTGAATTGCCTAATGGGGTAAGGGCGCCGAGGCCCGTTACGACTACTCGCTTGTACGGTAAATTCATTTTGATGTGCTCAGTTACTTGCTAGTGGTTGAAAATTACTTTACGTGTTCTTCCAGGTAGGCGTTTGCCTGACCTACTGTAGTGATGGTCTCAGCCTGCTCATCAGGGATAGATATGTTGAATTCTTTTTCGAATTCCATGATCAGCTCAACTGTGTCCAGAGAATCTGCTCCCAGATCGTTAGTAAAACTAGCCTCAGGAGTAACTTCTGATTCGTCTACACCCAGCTTGTCAACGATGATCTTCTTAACGCGATTTGCAATTTCAGACATAATAGTGTTTTTAAATTTTTGTTGCAAAATTATACTTTTTGGGATAACGAAAAAGTAATAATGCCCTTTTCTCAAATCTTTTTTATCGAATTAGGCATTTTCGCAATGCGAAATATGCCTTTTTGCGGGTATTTACCGAAGAACAGCGCTACATTACACACAAATCACCAATGCCTTGTGCCGTATAATATTGTATGGCATGAATTTTATCGTTGTCCTTTCTACACATGCGCAAGGTATTAAAGATCAGCCTCTACATTATTGGCAGTATTCTATTACTGCTGGTCGTTGCTATTGCGGCACTCAACACACCATGGGGACAGAACTTTGTACGCGGCAAAGCCGAAGCGTTCCTGAATAAAAAACTGAAGACCGAAGTACGCATAGGCCACCTGGGATATGGGCTACCAAAATTTATAGTGCTTAACGATGTGATGATCCGCGACCAGGCGCGCGATACACTGCTTTCTGTAAACACGCTTAAAGTTGATGTGGCGATGCTGGAACTGCTGCACCACAAACTGGACCTGCAACTACTGGTGCTGAACGGGGTGCACAGCCATGTATACCGCAATATGCCAGACACTACTTACAACTTCTCTTATATAGTTGATGCCTTTGCCGGTAAAAAGAAAGAGCCGAAGCCGGAACAAAAGAAAGACAGCGACACAAGTGGCACACCATTCGAGATAACGGTAGGTAAAGTAACTATTAATGACATACATGCCCGGCTGGACGACCAGACCGGCGGCATGAAGCTGGCAATAGACCTGGAGCACCTGGGGCTGCAAATGAACAAGCTGGACCTGGACGAGATGCGCTTTCATATAAAAGAGCTGCAGGTGGCGGGGCTTAAAACCCTTTTTGCTCAAGACACATCTTACCTGCCATTAAAAACAAAAACAGATACCGGCAAAACCCAGCTCCACTTTATTGCAGACAATGTACACCTGGAGCGGATAGACCTTAACTATACCGATGTACTGAACAAGTTGCTCTTTGCCCTGAACCTGGGCACCCTGGACCTGGACCTGAAGAATTTTGACCTGGCCGGCAACAGCATAGACATCAACAAACTGGCCGTAGCCAATACAAAGGCCGTGCTTACCATAGGCAAACACGCAAATGCACCAGCAGTGGTAGATACCATTGTAAAAAAAGATACCACAGAAGGCTGGATAGTAAAAGCGCACAACCTCGACCTCTCTGGGCTGGCTTTTAAAATGGATAACGAGAATGAGGCCCGGGTAAAAAAAGGCATAGACTACGGCCACTTTGACCTGAAAGACCTTGCGCTTAAACTGAACAACCTGTCCTATACATCAGACAGTATATCGGGCAATGTGCGACACCTGGCCGTGAAAGAGAAAAGCGGAGTAGACCTTAAAGAACTGAAGACCAATTTCATCTACAACCAGCAAGGTGCTACGCTGAACAACCTGTACCTGCTGACGCCGCACACGTTGCTTAAAGACCACCTGGAGGTGCACTATGCATCGGTAAGCAGTCTTAAAAACAATGCGGGTGCAATGCTGCTGAACATAGACCTGAAGCAATGCCTGGTGGGCCTTGAAGACGTATTGATCTTTGCCCCACAACTGGCCGACCAGCAACAAATATTCCGCAAGTATCCTAAAGCTATGGCCCGGCTGGATGCCCGACTGACCGGACGACTGGATAACATGAACATAGCCAGGCTATACCTAAAGACACTGAGCAATACAGAGCTGGATGTAAACGGCCACATGAACGGCCTGCCGAATGCCAATGCACTCCGGTATAACCTGCATATTGCAAAGCTCAATTCTTCACGGGCAGAACTGGAAGAATTTGTACCAGATTCTGTGCTGAGCAGTATAAGAGTACCAGATAGGTTTGGGGTATCGGGCGATGTGTCCGGCACCATCAAAGACTACAATACCGATCTTATAGTAATGAGTACGGATGGCACTGCTTACCTGAAGGGCACGCTGGCCATGTCGCCCGGAAAAGGCAGAGAGCGCTACGATATGCTGGTGCAGACCCGCGACCTGAACCTGGGCAGGATATTGAAACAAGATTCAGTATTGGGCACTGTATCGGCAGCTATAAAAGCAAAAGGTACAGGCTTTGACCCTAAGAAGGCCGTAGCAACCATAGAGGGAGCAATAGCCAGCGCCTATGCCAAAGGATACAGGTATCATGATGTGACCTTTAACGCAGTAGCCAGCGCAGGGAAGGCAGCCATTAAAATGAAAGCGCAAGACCCTAACCTGCGCATGCATATGACCGGCAATGCCGACTTCACCAAAGATAAACCTGCAATAGTAGCCGACATACAGCTGGATAGTATCGACTTCCAGGCACTGAAACTATACAATACAGAGCTGCGCGCGAGAGGCACCATAAAGGCCAACTTCCCCGTACTGGATCCCGACTATCCTAAGGGCGTCTTTACCTGGACACAGCCCATCATCAACGCCGATGGTAAGCGCTACTATTTAGACAGCATGTACATTGTATCGGCACCCAACGATACCAACGGGCAAAACATAAACGCCTACCTGCAGGTGGTAAGTGCACACATAACCGGCAAGATGCCACTTACTAAAATAGGTGCTGTAGTGCAGGAGCGCATCAACAGGCGCTATTCGGCTCTGCCCAAAGACACAGCCGGTATGGCCTATCTTGACAGGTCCTATATTGTATCACCCCAACAACTACAAAAAGACACTACGGTATTAAGGCTGCCTAATAACTATGATCTGAAGCTTACGGCCAGCATTACCGACGCCCCCATGCTGCATAGCATTATTCCCGGCCTCACTACGTTTGACTCCATACATGTGGATGGCAGCCTTGACCCCAGGAGCATGCTGCTGAACGTGGATATCCCTGAAGTAGTGTATGGCAACAATACTATTGAAAAAGCCCTGATAAAAGTAAGCGGCACCGACTCTGCATTTACCTACAAAGTGACCGTAGATAAAATATCAGCAGGCAGCCTGGCATTGTGGTATGCAGATATACATGGCAACCTGGACCAGAACCTGGTGACAGCAAACGTATCCGTGTCTGACTCGCTGAAGAAAGAACGCTTTGCGCTTGCCGCTAATATGCAGAACCAGGGCGCCGACCAGGTAATAACCCTAAAGGAAGGACTTAAGCTGGACTATAATACCTGGACGGTAGCACCGGCCAATAAAATAGTACTGACCAAAGGGGGCTACTACATACAGAACTTCGAAATAGGCTATACCGGCCAATACATACGGGCCAACAGCGACAGCCCTGCACCGGATGCGCCATTAAAAATAGACATCGGCAACTTCAGGCTGACCAACCTCACCAACATCATATCTAAGAAGGATACGGCACTGGCTGATGGCATATTGGCGGGCAAAGTAACCATGCAGAAAGGCACCAATGGCGATCTGCAGATGGATGCCGACATGGGCATAACGGGGCTGTCTGTGCTGTCTGATACACTAGGCGATCTGAAAGCATTGGTGAACAATAAAACGGCCAATACGCTGGATGCAAAGGTGACCCTGACGGGCTTTGGCAATGATATAGCGATAACCGGCAACTACTATACAGCTGAAAGGAATGGCAACGACTTCGAGATGCAGGTGGCAGTAAAAGCCCTGGCGCTGCATAGCTTTGAAAGCCTGGCCATGAACCAGATAAAGAACAGTACGGGCTATATACGCGGCGATCTCCATCTTACCGGTACAGCTTCGGCACCAAAGATCAATGGCCAGCTAAAAACAGATAATCTGCGCACTACGATCACTACCCTCAATTCAAACTTCAAGTTCCCGGCAGAGACCATAAAATTCAATGATGATGTGATCACGTTCAACAAGTTCAATATACTGGATAGCCCGGACAATAAGGCTACTATAGACGGATCTGTGAACATCAAAGAGCTGACCAACCCTACCATGGACCTGGACATTAAAGCCAAAAACTGGCGCGCTGTACACTCTACCGCCAAAGACAATAAAACTTTCTACGGCGACCTGTACATGACCACCAACCTTACACTAAAGGGCACACCATCGGCACCGACAGTGGACGGCAGCCTGAACGTATTGAAAGGTACCAACCTGACCATAGTAACACCGGAGAAAGAGCCGGAAATAGAAAGCCGGAAAGGCATAGTAAAATTTGTGAACGGCAGGGACAGCGCGCTGGCCAACCTGCTGATACCAAAGAAAAAAGACACCACAACTAAACGCAGGCTGGCCAAAGGATCGGACATAAACGTGAATGTTGTAGTAGACAAAAATGCACAGTTCAGCCTCGTGATAGACCAGGCAAATGGCGATTTCTTGAGCGTGCGCGGCGATGCATCCCTCAATGCCTCACTGGGACGAAACGGCACCATAGCACTCACTGGTAATTATGAACTGCACGAAGGTGCTTACCAATTCAACTATAACTTCATCAAGCGTCGTTTCCAGATAAAGGATGGCAGTATTATCACTTTTGCGGGAGACCCTGTGAATGGCACCCGGATGGATATAACCGCTACCTACCAAGCGCTGGTGCCGCCATACGATCTGGTGCAGCGCCAGGTACCCGACCAGGCTGCACTGAATTACTACAAGCAGCGTATTCCTTTTGATATAGAACTATACCTGAAGGGCCAGGTACTGAAACCAGCCATCAGCTTTAACGTGTCGCTGCCCGACAATAAGATATATCCGCTGGCATCCGACCAGATAGAACTGGTACAGGGTAAGCTAAGCCAGATACGCACCGACACATCGGAACTGAACAAGCAGGTATTTGCAGTGCTGATACTGGGCCGCTTTGTATCTGATGACCCGTTCCATTCCGATGCATCATCCAGCCTTAGCGCTACCGCTATGCAAAGCGTTAGTACCTTCATTGGCGAGCAGCTGAACAAGGCTGCGGGCAGATTTGTAAAAGGTGTGGATCTGTCTGTAGACCTGGCAACTACCGAAGACTATACTACAGGCGATCTGCGCCAGCGTACAGACCTGAACGTTGCGGCATCTAAGCGCCTGCTCAACGACAGGCTGAAGCTGACTGTCGGAAATAATTTTGAACTGGAGGGCCCGCAAACCACCAACCAGCAAACATCGTACGTACCGAGCAACCTGGCCGCCGATTACCTGCTATCAGCCGATGGCAAGTACACTGTGCGCGGCTATCGTAGCGCCTACGATGAAGGCGTACTGCAAGGTTACGTAACTGAGACCGGTGTGAACTTTATTGTAAGCCTGGACTATAACAAATTCACAAACGTTTTTAAAAAGAAGAACAAAAAAGTTACCGACACTACCCGGTCTAACTAACCCTGGCCTATGCGTCTACAACAGATCATACATATACTTATAACTATAGCATGCTGTATGCTGTTCTTAGCCTGCAGCAACAGTAAGCGCCTTGCAGACGGAGAGAGTTTGTTTATAGGCAGCAAGGTGCATATAAAAGACTTCCAAGGCAAGAAAAGTGAGCGAAAACTGATGCAGAACGACCTGGCAGCACAGGTGCGGCCCAGACCCAATAAAACCACCCTTGGGATGCGTTTGAAACTGGCCATCTACAACTTTGCCGGCAATCCACGTAAAGAAAAGGGCTTCCGCAACTGGCTGCGCACAAAGGCAGGCGAGCCGCCGGTACTGGGTAGCAGCGTGCGCACAGAAGCCAACAAGGCACTGGCACTGAACTACCTGGAAAACAGGGGCTACTTTACAGCCAAGGTTGGCGCACACCTTGAAGTGAATAAAAAGAAGAAATCGACATTGATAATGGACGTTACTGCCGGCAACCAATACACGTTGGAATCTGTGCGCTTCAGGAACGACTCTTCGCAGATAGCTCATGATATAGATTCCAGCTTTGCAGAGTCGCTGCTGCAACCGGGCGCACCGTATAACCTGTCCCTTATAAAAGCCGAGCGTACACGCATAGATCGTATGCTGAAAGAAAAAGGATACTTCTACTTTACACCGGAGTATATACTGATAGTGGCTGACACAGGCAGGGGCGATAACAAAATAAGGGCTACAGTGCAGCTAAAACACAAAGAGATACCAACGGAGGCATATACTAAGTACTCCATTAACGATATCTACATCTTTGCTAATTACCGCCTGCAAAGCCAGCGCCAGGATACTAATATGGCCGACAGGGTGCAGGTAGATGATTACTATGTTGTTGACCCTAAGCACAAGTTCAAGCCGCAGATATTCTCTCAGGCTATGATCTTTGAAAAGGGTGATCTGTATAGTCTCGACGATCAGAACAAGTCGCTGAGCAGGCTGGTGAATATGGGCACCTTCAAGTTTGTGAAGAACAGATTTGAGCCTGTTCAGGACAGCCTGCTGGATGTGTTCTACTACCTTACTCCTTTCCCTAAAAAATCGCTGCGATTTGAGATAGGTGCTTTGACGCAGAATGACAACCGTGCAGGTACCCGAGGCACCATTAGCTGGAAGCACCGCAACACTTTTAAAGGTGCCGAAGAAATGCTCTTCAGGATAAACGGTGGCGTGGAAGCACAGTACAGCGGTGAACAGAAGCGGCCTAATATCTACAACCTTGGTGCTGAATTCAACCTTTCTTTCCCACGGTTCGTTATTCCGTTTATTAATGTGCAGACGCAAAGCCAGTACCTGCCCCGAACGCTCATCAAGCTAAAGTATAATTACGAGTTCGAGTCGCGGTTGCTGCGCATCAACTCCTACACGGCTTCATATGGATACGATTGGAAGGAAGGTCCGCGTAAGGAACACCAGCTATTCCCGTTCAACTTCACCTACGTAAAGACCGATACACTTGGGCAGAATGTGAACAGGCTACTATACGGCAACCTGTTGTTCGATGGTATTATCGTAGGCCCTACGTATGAGTTTACCTACAACTCGCAGATAGGCACGCAACGCAAGCATGCCATTTACTTCGATGGTTTGATAGACCTTTCCGGCAACATATTGGGCCTGGCACAAAAGGCCGACTATGCTACCAACCCCAGGGAATTGTTTGGCCAGCCATATGCACAATACATAAAAGCAGTCCCCGACTTCAGGTATTATTTCCATCCATCTAAGGCCACTACGCTGGCAGTTCGACTGCTCGCAGGCATGGGTATACCCTACGGTAATTCAGCACAGCTGCCCAACATCAAACAGTTCTGGGCGGGTGGTAACAGCGATCTGCGCGGCTTCCCATCGAGACTGGCCGGACCCGGCACCTTTGATGCCAGCGAACCAAACGAAGACAGCACCAAATACATCCAGACCCTTGGCGACATTAAGCTGGAAGGCAACATAGAACTGCGACAAAACCTGTATAAATTCCTGAATGGCGCATTGTTTGTAGATGCCGGCAACATTTGGCTGTACAGGGATAACGCCGCCTTCCCCGGTGGTAAATTCACCAATAATTTTTATAAGGAGTTCAATGCCAATATGGGCGCTGGCCTGCGTTTCGATTTCAGTATTCTTGTGCTGCGCTTAGATCTTGGCATACCTATCCGTAAAGCATGGCTGCCCGAAGATGAGCGCTGGGTATTCAACAAGATCAACTTCAGCGATAAGGACTGGAGAAGGCAAAACCTGATACTGAATATTGCGATTGGGTATCCATTCTAAGACAAAAAGGCAAAAGTGAACACATAAAAGTGTGAGGCTTGCTTATACATGCTCATGTCCGTGCCGCCCTTCGACAGGCTCAGGGTGACACTCCGCAGGGAGCTTGTTATTGCTCCAACTTCCACAACAAGCTACCATCGCCATAACTAAGAAAGCGAAAATGATTAGCCATCGCGTAATCATAGACCTTTTTCCACTTGTCGCCTATCAGTGCGGAGACTAGTAGCAATAAAGTACTCTGTGGCTGATGGAAGTTAGTGACCAATCCATCTATTATGCGGAATGTATAACCAGGCGCTATGAGTATGCGGGTTTTGGTTACCAGCTTATCAGTTTTCTTCATGTCCATGTATTTAAGAATAGCGTTGAGCGCTTCTTCTTTGGTACACGGGTCAGGAATTTCGTAAGGCTCCCATTGGGTTATGGCCACACCCTCTATATCGGCAAACATGCGCTTGTGCATCTTGCACCCTATCCAGTACAGGCTCTCTATAGTGCGCAGCGATGTAGTACCTGTTGCTACCACTTTGCCTGTATGCGACAGCAGTTTATTGATCACCTCCCGCGTTACCTCTATCCATTCGGCATGCATGTCGTGGTCGCGCATGGTCTCACTCTTCACAGGTTTAAAGGTGCCTGCACCTACGTGCAGCGTTACCAATGCCTGTTCTACACGTTTATCAGTAAGGCTTTGCATTACCTCTGGCGTAAAATGCAGCCCTGCTGTAGGTGCTGCCACACTACCCTCTTCATTAGCAAATATTGTCTGGTAGCGGGTCTCGTCCTTTGCGTCGGCTTCCCGATTCAGATAGGGTGGCAGCGGCACTTTGCCTGCATAATGCAACACTTCGGCAAAGGTCATATCATCCTTATCCCAATCCAGCTGTATGGTGTAGTAAGATTCTGAGCGGCTGACCATTGTTGCCGACAATGTAAAATCAGGGTTGTGGCACACCAGGGAAAGGGTAAGCCCTTCCTTCCATTTCTTGGCACTACCCACCAGGCAGTTCCACCACACCTGTCCTTTTTGCAGCATGGCGGTTTGTATGTCTTTATAACTCTTATGCGGTTCCAGGCAAAACACTTCTATAGCGCCACCGGTAGGCTTGGCAAAGGGCAAGCGGGCATGCACCACCTTGGTCTGGTTAAAGATCATCAACGTACCCTCCGGTAAATGCGTAGCAATATTTCGGTAGGTATCTACTGTTATCTTGTCATCTTTATACACCAGCAGTTTCGATGCGTCGCGCTGCTCCAGCGGGTACTGGGCTATGCGGGCATCGGGCAGGTGGTAGGTAAAATCTTCTATGCGTAATTCTCTCGGGTGCATTACTTATTTAATTTCTGGTATGGAAATGCCGGTTATCTTTCGGTAAAGATCGATGGCAAAAAGGTCGGTCATGCCGGCAATAAAATCTACAATCGACTGAATGTCCTCGTACCTGCTGTCTGGCGTCAGCCTTACTGGGAATTGCGGCGATACCAGCCTGAGTAGTTTGGCAGACCTGTTTAGCTTAGGATACAATACAGCATGTATAAACTCTTTAAGCAAACCACCGATGATGTTGAAACCCGCTATCTCAATCTCTACCACCGAGCGGTAATTGTAGATATGCTTTACAGAGAATTTATTGATCTCGTCTATCAATTTAGCATCGCGCTCAGGCAGGCATTTTAGCAGGTCGTGTTGCAATGTACCCGCCAGCAGATCAGCTTCGTGCTCCATGAACACCCTGGCTATCTTATCGATCATCAGGCTTATCCAGCTGGCGCGGATATACTGCACCTTCTGGTTATCATCGTTGATGCGCTCTATCTTCTTCAAAATATAACCTTGTGAACCATACGCATCCCCCTCCTCTCCAAAGAATGGCAGGAACAGGTCTATGAAGGTTTGCAACGTGATGATACGTAGCCTGTGTGCATCTTCCAGGTCTATAACGCGATAGCAGATATCATCTGCTGCCTCTGTTATATACACATATGGGTGGCGGGCAAACACCAGGTTATATCCATCCATTCTAGGTATCTGTAGCGCTTTGGCTATATCTACGTAGGTGGGTATCTCGGAATCGAAGAAACCGGATTTCTTGGTAGCTATCAGCCCGGTGTCTTTATTAAAACCTTCAAGCGATGCACATGGATATTTTACTATGGCAGCAAGCGTGGTGAAGCTGAGCCTGTAACCGCCAGGGTCTGGTTCATTGTAATTATGGGTAAGTACGCGCAGTGCATTAGAGTTGCCTTCAAACTTGCGGAAGTCCATTAGCTGGTTCTCGGTGAGCGACTGTGCTATAGTAGCGCCCATATCTCCTTCCAGTTCTTCAAAGAAAGTGCGGATGGCATCTTCGCCGGAATGACCGAAGGGCGGGTTACCGATATCGTGGCACAGGCAGGCAGATGCTATTACGGATGCCAGCTCGTGGCGGTAAAATTCACGAAACTCTTCTCCGGAGTCCGGATATTGCTCTGCTATCAGGTTGCCGATAGCTTTGCCCAGGGAACGCCCCACCGAGGCAACCTCCAGGCTATGGGTAAGCCTGTTGTGCACAAACACCGAACCCGGCAGGGGAAATACCTGCGTTTTATTCTGCAGCCTGCGGAAGGCCGATGAAAAGATGATGCGGTCATAGTCGCGCTGGAAAGGGTTGCGGACAGGATCATACTTCCTGTCTTTGTCTTCGCGCTCGCCCGTACGCCTGTCAGTATATAACGTTTCCCATTTCATCATGGTGGCAAAGGTAAGTGTTCACTTGCACAACACATGACCGTGTCGTGGTTCGACAGGCTCACCATGACACTATGTACATACTTTTTTAAAACAACAAAGGCAACCGTATAGGCTGCCTTTGCATTGTTATTAATTTTAAAATTACGCTTGTTCTGCTTTGCGTGGGTTGCGTTCCAGCACTTCGTCCACCATGCCATATTCTTTGGCTTCTGCCGCTGTCATCCAGTAGTCACGATCGCTATCTGCTGATACCTTTTCGAAAGGCTGACCTGAATGGAAAGCAATGATCTCATACAGTTCCTTCTTTAGCTTGCCTATTTCGCGGGCTGTGATCTCGATATCGCTTGCCTGGCCTTCTGCACCACCCAGTGGCTGGTGTATCATCACACGGCTGTGCTTCAACGCTGTACGTTTGCCCTTGCTACCTGCACACATCAGTACGGCAGCCATAGATGCAGCTATACCTGTGCAGATAGTAGAAACATCTGGCGTGATGATCTGCATGGTATCATAGATACCCAGGCCTGCGTACACGCTGCCACCCGGACTGTTCAGGTACATCTGTATATCGCGGGTGCGGTCGGTGCTCTCCAGGAACAACAACTGCGCAGTAACGATATTAGCCACATAATCGTTGATGCCTTCACCCAGGAAGATGATGCGGTCCATCATCAAACGCGAGAATACGTCCATAGAAGCTACATTCATCGGGCGCTCTTCTATGATGTATGGCGTAAGGTTGGTGGGCATGAGCCGGCCGTTCATTGCCGATGTGTAGCTATCAACAGTAAGACTGCTGATGCCGTGGTGTTTGATAGCGTATTTACGGAATTCGTTTTGGTTCATAATTTGAAAAATTGTTTTGTATAGTTGTTGTGTTGCAATTTTTAATCCACACGATAAATATAGGCATAACGTCAGTAAAGTTTGACATTCTGTCAATAGATATGACCAATATCGTTATTACGGGCTGACACAGTTCCCGCTATATCATAAAAGATGTGCCATAAATGAGGGAAATATCACCCTTCGGGAAGTCAAAAGACTTCCCCGAGATTAACGAATAGCCCCTGTGAGCCGCCGAGACCAAAGCCATAATCAATGGCGATATTGGTGCGGGAGTATTTGTTCAGCTTCAGGCGTATGCCACCACCCCAGCCGGGCGATACTACCTCGAAACGGTTGGAGTTAAGTTCTGTGAACGATTCTGCATTGGCGAAAATAACGCCACCAACAAGGCCGTTGCGGGTGATCACAAAGCGATATTCGCCCTCTACATAGGCCATATTCTTACCACGGTAGCGCCCCTGTATGTAGCCGCGGCCTGTATTGCTGTACGGATCGTTGCCGGTATTGGGCAGCATCAGGTATGGGGGCGTACCGGTGACCGTGAACCATTCGTAGCTCCAGAACGATAATATATTGTCGCTATAACGGGGAAATTTCACATATTTACGTAGATCGAATACCAGCGACCGCCACGTGGCCTCATTGCCAAAAGCAGCCAGGTTAGGGCGATAAATAACATTGACAAAATTACCACCCTCGGGATTGATAGAATTCCTGCGGCTATCGTAGAGAAAATTGAACGTAATACCTGAAGCAAACTCTGTAGACCGTAGCCCATATCGCTGCAGATCGGTAACCACGCCCGTTGGTGGGTCCAGTTCTTTAATACCCCAAAAGTAGTCAACCCCATAGCCCAGCCCCACGTACATGTCTTTGGCTACTTTGCGCATCACAGTCTCGTGTATGCGGATGGCAGAAAAATCTATCAGGTAACCATCTTCCAGCCGTGTATATCCGCCCAGCCCATAGGTGTACGAAGGAAATTTGAGGAAACGCCAATCGCCAGATATATTAAATTTATTGTTTTTCGTCCAGATATTGTTCTGTATAGGCGCTATTACCTGGTTGCGCACCGTATAGGTAACACTGGCATTAATAATAGATGTATTGGCACTGTCATTGGTATGGAAAGCGGCATTGCCATTAGCCACCACGGCAAATCCCGTTTGCAAGGTGTAACCCGCTGCCGGAACAGCGGAATAGGCCACCTTTTTCTGCTGCTTATCTTTGGATGTATCCCCCTCCTTATGCAGGGCCTTCCGGGCAAGGTCTATCAGGTCTTCCTGCCCCGCATGCTGCGCCACTGCCGCTACAGGCAGGGACATCGTTAATAACAGGAAGCAGAGCCAGGATCGTCTCAATATCTATAGATTGCTGGTCTTAGACCGGATATAGCTACAAAGGTTAAAAGGCAAAAGTTAATAAGGGATTAAAGTAACAGATCACTTCTTATCCACCTGCATTTTATAAGTAGCCTCACGGGTATGATTCACCGGTATACCCAGCGATTCGTAAACGTAATCCTGGGCCATTGTACGCACGTTCAGCTTATTGATCTTGCTGTTATCGGCAGTTGGGTATACCCGGTTACTCAGGAACACGAATACGATACCTGTGGCAGGGTCGGCCCATATGCAGGTACCGGTAAAGCCCTGGTGGCCAAATGCCTGTGCACTGGTGCGGGCACCTGCCGGGCCGCCGTCATCAGGGTCGGTAGCTGGCTTGTCAAAGCCCAGTCCGCGATGGTTCAGCTTACTGTTATAGGCAGTAAACAGGGTAACTGTCTCCGGTTTAAAGTAGCGCTTACCGGCATAAGTGCCTTTGTTCAGCAGCATCTGGAAGATAACAGCCGCATCATGCGCTGTAGAGAACAAACCGGCATGACCGGCCACACCACCCAGCATAGCAGCGCCGGGGTCGTGTACATAACCATGTACCAGCTCTCCGCGGAAGGTAAAGTCCATTTCTGTAGGCGCTATCTGCAACAGCGGGTATTTGCTCAGTGGCTGATATAATGTATGTGTCAATCCCAATGGCTTGTAAAAGTTCTCGTCGGCATATTTGTCTATACTTTTACCGCTCACCTGCTCTACCACAGCAGCCAGGAACAGGAAGTCCAGGTCGCTATATACGCTCTTGCCCTTATTATCCAGCGGACTGTTGATGATCTTGCTCCAGATAGAATCTTTATAATCGTTGCGGATATACAGGTCCTCAGCTACAGGCGTGCTGTAGTCGGCCGACCGCTTCCTCTTGTACAGCGTCTTCTTCAGTTTGCCTTTCTCATTCAGTGTTTCTTTATAGAACGGAATCCAGCTTTTAAGGCCCGCCTGGTGCAGCAGTATGTCGCGTATCTTCAGGTCGGCCTTATCTGTACCACGCACCATAGGCAGGTAGTCGCCCAGTGTTTTATCCAGGCTTATCTTCCCTTCCTCATACAGCTTCATTACGCTTATGTTGGTGGCCAGCATCTTGGTGCAAGAGGCCATGTCGTAGATTGTATTGGTATCTACCGGCATGTCTTTATCATACATCAGCTTACCGAATGCCTTATCGTAAAACACCTTACCGTCTTTCGCTGCCAGTATACGGCAACCGGGGAATGCACCATCTACTATGCATCGCTGCACATACATGTCCAGCTTATCCAACGCTGTAGCATCTACTACGCCTGCATCTGTGGGGTAAAGCGTCTTCACCAGGTCTTTAGGTGTTTCCTTAGCCAGCTCAGGCTTTTTGGTGGGTATCGGTGCCGGGCATATGCTCTTACCGTCTACGCATGCGGTTACAGGCAGCAGACCCTTAGGCTTCATTTTCTTCAGCAGCATATCGGCCATTACCACCTCGGTAAGGCTATCGTCCTCATAACCCACCATTACCGATGGTGCGCCGCAGAAATACTGTGTAGCATAGGCATTGCCCATCAGCACGATCATAGTATTGGGCTTGCAGGCGGCCTGCTGCAAAAAAGCCAGCATATCATCGTTAAGTCCATAATTGCCACCCGGCGCAAAGTTGATGTTGTGTATCGCTATGATCACCGCATCCTTATCGGCCACGCTCTTCCATATTTTCTGTGCGTCATCTGCACTACTGCCTTTAGGCAGCCAGCTGGTTTTGGTCTGTACAAACTTATCTGTGATGATGTCCGACATTGGCGTACGCTTATCGGCGTTGATGCCTACATAAGCAATACCTGTATTATCGTTCAGCTTGGTCAGTATGCGGTTATCGTCGCGCACCAGGGTAATAGCCTCTTTGGCCGCCTGCATGCGTATCTCGTCTATTTCCTCATTCAGATCATTGGTGATGTCGGTGGTATCTATGTCTTTAAAGTTGTTGAGACCGGCATCGAATTTTGCTGCCAATATCTTTTTTACGCTGGCCTCCAGCATAGCCATTGGTATAGCACCAGAGTCTATGGCATTGCCTATTTTAGCTATTGCCGTAGGTACGTCCTGAGAGAACAGCAGGATATCGTTACCTGCTGCAAATGCGCGCAGGTCGGCCTCTCCGGCAGGGAAATATTTGGCTACACCCTGCATCTGCAATGCATCGGTAACTATAAGTCCGTTATAACCCAGCTTGTCTTTCAGCAATCCGGTTACTGTATTTTTAGATAACGTGGTAGGCACATGCGGCGTAGTATCCAGCGCTGGTACTTCCAGGTGGGCTACCATTACGCTTTTCACACCTGCCGCTATCAACTGGCGAAAAGGATATAACTCCAGCGTATCTAACTGGGCCAATGATTTAGGTATCAGCGGCAACTCTTTGTGCGAATCAGCATTGGTATCGCCATGACCCGGAAAATGCTTGGCACAGGCGATAACGCCATATTTCTGCAGACCGCGCATAAAGGCTTTGGCCAGTGTAGCCACCCAGAATTTATTCTCGCCAAATGAACGCGTATTGATGACCGGGTTGCCCGGGTTGTTGTTCACATCTACATCGGGGGCAAAGTCCATATGCACGCCCAGCCGGTTGCACTGGCGGGCAATAGCAGCACCCATTTTATACACCAGGCTGGTATCGCGCGTAGCACCCAGCATCATCTGCCGCGGAAAATTACGCACACTATCCAGGCGCATGCCCAGCCCCCACTCAGCATCCATGGCCAGCAGCAGCGGCACATTGGCCATATGCTGGTAACGATTGGTCATCAACGCCTGCCGTATGGGGCCACCCTGCATAAAAATGAGCCCGCCTACCTGGTGGGCAGCTATGAGTTTAGTGATAGATTCTTCGTTCAGGTTCTTGCCACCCGAATAAGCAGCTACCATGAATAACTGGCCTATACGTTCTTCCTTCGTAAGGCTGTTATATATACTGTCTACCCAGTGCTGGCGTTGCTGCGCAATAGTGCCTTTATCCCTTTTAGGATCAGCATAAGCAGCACCGGAAACAAAAAGTAAGCTGTATATAAAAGAAAGTATAGCCTTGCGAATGTTCATAGAAACAAAAATAACTTTATTAGCATGAATATCAGCCTTTACCGCTGCCAAATGTTTCTGTGTAACTTTATCTCCCGTGTTCAGGCCATTCATCATATCGCTATTGCTTTCGTTGCCCCTCGTGTCATTGGCACAAACCAACGACACCTTCAGTGTCTACTTTCCTATGCGCGATGCGCGGCTTACACCCAAAGCCAAAGACTATATAGACAGCCTGATGTTCAAAGCCGCGCTGACACATTTTCAGAAACTCATCATTCTGGGCTATGCCGATAATACCGGCAGCAAGGGGCTGAACGATTCATTGTCGCTGGCACGGGCGCGCAGCGTGCAGCAATACCTGGTAGGCTCCGGCTCATCAGAAAAAGACATAACGCTGGTAACCGGCAAAGGGCAGATAGGCCGCGCTAAAAACACCAATGGTTATCCTGAGGACCGTAAAGTACTCATCATTGTGGACAGAACCTCAGGCACGCCTATGGCTGTGCCACAATCATCCAAAGTATCGCCATTTGCCACTGTAAAAGTGAATGAGACCATATCGCTGGACCATATTTTCTTTGAGGGAGGATCGGATATATTGCTATCTACATCGGAGCCGGAGATAGACACACTATTCCGTTTTCTGAAAGACAACCCTACGGTGCATATACTGATAACCGGCAATATCTGTTGCATGGGCGAGCCAACCGGTGCCGACCAGGAGTATAAAGAGAGTAACCTGTCGACCATGAGAGCAAAGGCCATATACGACCGGATGACAGCAAGGGGAATTGCTGCAGGTCGTATGAAATACAACGGGGTAGGCAATGCTCATCCCAAGGTGTACCCAGAAAAGACCGCAGCCGACCAGACGAGGAACCGCAGGGTAGATATTAAGATACTGAGCAGGTAAAGAAAAAAGCGGCTGTAAAAACAGCCGCTCTAAAAATGTATCGTTTCACATTAAAAATTTATACGCCTACCATCAGTGGCATCAGCAGCGTAAGCAGTTCTTCGTTCTCTACCTTATCTACAGGCTTAAAGATACCGGCACGTGTTGGTGTGCTCAGTTCCAGTAATACTTCTGTACCGTCCAGGTTGTTGATCAGTTCTATCATCAGCTTGGCGTTGAAGGCTATTTTCATATCCTCACCATTGTACTGGCAGCTCAGCATTTCCTTACCCTCGTAAGAGAAGTCTATATCCTGTGCGCTGATCTGTACTGCATTGCCATTAATATCCAATACTACCTGGTTGGTGGTCTTGTTGGCAAATATGCTTACACGACGCAGGGCGCTGATAAAGTCGGCACGGTTGATCGTAAGATTATATGGATTTTCTGAAGGGATGACCGCCTTGTAATCAGGGAAACGGGCATCTATCAGGCGGCAGCTCAGGCTGAATTTCTCACCCGTAACAAACAGGTGGCTGCTGTTGTAGGCCAATTGCAGGGTAGATGCATCGGGCGGCAGTGTAGCGCGCAGCTGCTGCAAAGGCTTCTTAGGCACCACGAAACCATCCTTCGCAGGGCAATTCACATCGCGGCGGCGGAACTGCACCAGGCGGTGTGCATCGGTAGATACGAACGTAAGGCTGTCGGTATCCATCTCAAAGTACACACCGGTCATAGCAGGGCGCAGGGTATCTGCACTTACCGCGAACAGTGTTTTGTTAATGCTCTCCAGCAGGCTGATAGACTGCATGGTGAATGCAGTGGTATCAGATGGTGCCGGCTCCTTAGGGAAGTCGTCAGCACGCTCGCCGGTAATGCGGTATTTACCTATGTCGCTGGACATTTCTATAGAAAGGTCCTGCTCATTGATATTGAAATTAATCGGCTGCTCAGGCAGATTCTTCAGATACTCTGTAAGAATTTTAGACGGTATGCAGATGCGTCCGCTGCCCTCGGCATCGTTCACTTCCATCTGCACGCGCATCATTGTTTCCAGGTCGGTGGCAGTAAGAGTAAGCGTTGTGCCGCTGAGCTCAAACAAAAAATCTTCGAGCACGGAAAGAACAGTGTTTGAACTGATCACGCCGCTGATTTGCTGCAAATTTTTCAGCAGGGCATTTGATGTTACAATAAAACGCATGTAAAAATTATTTGAGACAAAGATAGTGATACCGTTTGCACCAAAACAGCACTAACAGGCTGTGTGGATAAATAAAGACCGTGTGTGGAATATGGGTGAGGGAATGCCTTGTATTTACTATTTATTCATATTCGTTTTTCCGGAAAAACGCTATGCCGGCAGCGATCACCGAAATTGCAACCAGTATATGTATGGTAATGGCATGTACCCGGAACCAGAAAAAACCAATGCCCCAACCTATCAAAAGGATGAGTGCTACCAGGTATAGTATACTTTTTTGCGCCATAAGGTGTGGTAAAAATAGGTAAAGCGGTCCATTTTCAACACAGCGTTACATCGGCGGAGATATTTTCTGTCGCCGATTGACCAATTTTTACATTTTTTTGGCAAGAGACCGTGCATAAAAAATGCCGTTCCTGTCGGGAACGGCACTTACATTTTACGGTAATGATCATTTAGAGCGACTGCAAGAACGCCAGGAGCGCGGTCCTGTCAGCCTTAGACAACTGTGTGAATTGGTCGCGGCTGCGCTGTGCTTCTCCGCCATGCCAAAGTATAGCTTCAGTAACCGTACGCGCCCGGCCATCGTGCAGGTAGTATGGCGTACCATTATTTTTCTCGAACATACCTATACCCCACAATGGCGGTGTGCGCCAGTCGGTACCGGTGGCCAGGTAGTCGGGCCGATGATCGGCCAACCCTTCTCCCATATCGTGTATCAGCATGTCGGTATACGGGTGTATGCGCTGGCCACTTAAGGCAGGCAGTCCCGGCACTACACCGGTATACATAGTAGGCACATGGCAGGCACTGCAATTGATCTGTTTAAAAATAGCCTCACCACGCTTCACTGTTTCGTTATTGGTATTCCGCCGTGCAGGCACTGAAAGCGTGCGCACATAAAATACAACAGCATTCAGCATAGAGTCTGCAAGATCAGGAATAGCACTCTCCGGCACCGATGCCATCTGCGACTGTCCCCATACACTCTTTTTAGGTTGCACATAGCTGGTCAACCCCATATCCTGCTGAAAGGCTGTAGCCACCTGCACCAACAACGATGAAGTATTCGCCTTCTTACCAAACCTGCCTATCTCCGTTTTGTGCGTGTATGGATCATAAACATAATTGGCCCGTCCCTTTATGCCATCAGCATTAGCATCCGTAGGGTCGGTGTAAGACAATATGGTGCTTTCAGGAACATTTTCCAATAGGCCCAAACCAAACACCGTAGGCCCAAGGCGTGGTGATGTAAGATAGCCCGCAGGCAATGGCATGTACGGGTTGATCAGCGAATACGCAGGGGTACGCAACATAGCCTTTTCCCCATCGGCAAAAGAGAACGATTGTTCTGTATAGGTAAGTTCTACAGTAGCTTCGGGTTGCACGCCTACCAGCGCTACGTTCTGCAGCTGACCACCAAAGCCCGGCAATGCCAGCGGACCACCATGCTCATCCTGTCCCGGCAAGCTTACACGCATCAGCAACGATGAACCCAGCTTACCAAATGAGGGCTCCCCAAAGCCGTCGTTATGATGACAGTTAGCGCATGACACATTATTGAATACCGGACCCAGGCCGCCAAAACGTGGCGCCGGTGCTGCTACAAACGACTGTTCAAAAAGCTGATCGCCCAGATCATGCACACGCGCATCGCGCTCACTCAATCCCGCAATCGGCCCTGTTGAACCACCCGACTCCACATCCATATAAGTGGCCAGGCCACCAGAAAGGCGCGGATCGAACTTACTATCGTCATCTAATACTGACGCATTGGGTTTACGACACATCGTAGCACCTGCAATCATCAACACACATCCCGCTATTACATACACCTTCTTCATCTCAAGCTATTCTTCTTCTTAGTTAATCGGCAACGTAGGTTTGCACATATTTCTTTGCGTCTTCGTCCATGGTTGCCTGCAATTCATTGATGGCATTCATGGCATTCTGCAATTGGGTGCGCTGCGTATATATGGCACTTTCAAAAGTGGTAGAGATATTGTTGAGCGCCGTTATAGCAGCATTGAACTGGTTCTTGATCTTGGTGTCTAATGCAATATTCCGTGTGGCAATAAAATCACTCATGCTGGCACCCGTCTGCATATTATACGTACACAGGTAAACATTCTGCGCACCCTTTATGTTGTTGATAAAGTCGGTTATAGAATTATGCGAGAACGGAGACTCTGTTTTAGTAGAATCATACTGCTCAAATGGCTCCAGCAATTTACCGCCACCTACTTCTCCGCATATATCACTGATGCCTGCCACTATAGCCAGCATAGCTTCTCTACGTGTAGCAAAACGCGATGAACCCGCACCTGCCGTAAGCATTACGTTCTGGAAGTTCTTACCACTTGCTCTCCAGCTGTTGTTAAGGGCCGTACATGTATTCAGTATATCCTGTGCCAAGCCCACCATATACTCCTTCTGTTTGGCGGTAATAGAGTCGGCAGTAGCGGCGCCGGTTGTTCCCCACAATATAGACTCCAGCGGATGAAAGCCCCTGAGCGACTGGCTAACACTCTGCAATGTAGCGGCACTGAAAGATGCACTGCTGGCCGTGAAAGAATCCAGCTGTTGGTAGTCCATCGGCCAGGTATCCATATTCGGGTCGTAGTTATCATCTTCTACAGGCCCTATCAAAAACCCTTCGCACTGCTCCCAGGAACTGCGCACGTCTCGCCAGGCATTACGGGCGGCTGCCAGGTTGGCGTTGTTAGTTGTGGCGTTCAGCACCAATACAGCATTGTTCAATGTGGTTGCACGGGATTGTAACTCGGCATACTGCGGCAATACCAGTTTATTTACAAAGTCTGTTACTACCTGCTGGCTGGTAACAGTTACGGTATTATCATCTTTCTTTTTACAGGCAAACATGCTTACAGAAGCAGCTGCAATAATTAAGAGCGAACTTTTTAGTTTCATATGGTCATATCCAGTTTTATGGTGAGATCTTTTTCGGTCAGGATAGTAGGTAATTCTATAAGGTGTTTTTCGGCAGGGCCTTTCATTACTTCGCCGGTCTTGCTGAACTGGCTACCGTGCAGCGTGCAGTAATAAGAATTGCCCGTTTTTGTAAGTGGCTGCGCTGCGTGTGTACACTTCAGCACCAATACATGAAAGGTACCATCCGCGCGCTTCTGTACTGCCAGGTCGTAATTATAATTATTCACACGCACCAGCTTATAGTCTGCCAGCGCAAACTCAGCAAGCGGTATCGTTACATGGTTGTTAGAAGAATTGGCCTTAATAACACCCAGCGGCGTTTTACATGCCGATAGCAACGCGCTCATGATAAAGCCTGAGCCCAGCGCCACACAGGCCCCCGTACACGATGTTGTTAAGAATTTTCTCCTATCCATATTTTAGAATGAATAGCCGAGGGCTATGTTCAAGAATGTATTATTGTTTTTGTAAGGGGCAGCATTAGGATTCGGATTCAACACTAATGCTGGGTTAGCATCGCCGGTGGTCAGCAGGCGCACATCGGCTTTCACAACCACGTGCGGTATCGGGAAATAGCCGAAACCAGCCAGCAGGTGCGTTTGCTTCAAGGTGCCGTCTGTCAACCCGTTCGATGGTATGGCCGCATTCAGGTCCAGCGCCTCATAGCGGGCAAATACATTCAGCTGTTTGCTCTGCCATTTAGTGATTTTGGCTTTCTGTAGCAGGTTGTAGGCCACTTCAGCATAAGCGCCATACATCTGCGATGCTACATTATGGTCGTAAGCGCGGTTGATATGGCTGGCATCGGGCAGCGACACAAACGTACCCAACGCCTTAACAGCCCAGCCATTATTATTGTACTGTACATCAGCCTCACCCAGCATCAGCGGGTTACCGAAGAAACCGGAAGACAATTGCAGCGTATCGGCCGCTGTAGGCCTCAGCGGTGTTGTGCCGCCCATATAGCCCGAAAGCTGGAACTTGAAGTTGCCGGCAAAATATTGCACCGCAGCCGTAAGCCCCAGGCTGTTGGCCTGCGCATTCTGTCCCTCGGCCATAGCGCCCTTAAAGCCGCTGCCGTGTTCAAAATTGGCACTGTTCAGGCCATTCATAATAGCAGCGCTGTAAGTAAACGGCAACGCTGTAGACTGTCCATAGAAACCAACACCTATCTCCCTCCATGTCGATGGGATCACCAGTTGTTCTACCAACGGCCGTTCTACGCCATTAAAGTTGATAGGCAGGTGGTTCTCGTTCACAATGCCTATGCGCGGCAGTATCAGGCCGGCGGTAATATACTGGCGCGGGTTCAGGCTAAACTTCAGGTAGGCCTGCTCCATCGACACTTCTCCACTCACACCTCCAGCTTCCACCTTGGCATCCTCTACTTCCAGTTCTGAGAAGAACGCGATCTTACCCGTAAACTGGTGACCAACGAACAGCACCGCCCGCTTCAGGCTGGCCTCCGATGTCTTGCTATTAAAATCACGCTGGTAATGCACCTCGCCATAGCCGGAGATAACTGTGCGCGCATGACCCGCACCGTAAGAATTAAGCGAATCTTCACCCGTGCTGGCGATCAGCTGCTGGGCAGGAGTTAAAGCATTATTATTTTTTATATCACCATTCTGGGCATATACCTGGCTTGCAGCCGCCAGGGAAAGTAGAGAAATGAGTAAAGTTTTGTGCATGTACTGTTTTTAAACGGATGCAAAGTAACAGCCGTTACAGGGCGCACCTGTTCACAAAACGGGAAAAAACGGGTTTCACAAAAAGGAAAAATGGGAATTAGGACAGTGGGGTGACAGATACTGGTTTCATCGGATAACCATTTAAAAAAACAATGCAATGCCCGTCAGGGTACAATTTTTCCTGCCCGGGCAAAGGGCCAATACTTATACTGCACCCTGCCTACTACCTGGTCTGTTTCCACAGGCCCCCAAATGCGGCTGTCTATCGACCGGTTGCGGTTATCGCCCATTACAAACACAGTTCCCTGCGGCACCTCGTAGCCACGGAAGCCCTGATCCATGTCTTCTGCTATATAAGGCTCATTGAGCTTCCTGTCGTTAACTGCGGCGAAGCCAGGTGACAGGGAGATACTACCTGCCGGCACGTGCAAAGAATCGGCAAGGCGCTGCAAAGGCACGGTAATGCCAGATACGGTAAGGGTGTTATCGCTGCCTATCTTTATGGTGGCTGTGCCGGGCAGCCCAAGCTTTTCGCGCAGCCATGCATGCAGCGGCACATTACCGCGCATGGCGGGCGTTTGCAGCGTATCGTGTATCAGCAGCCGGGCAGGCACCACCTCCACCACATCGCCGGGTATGCCTATTATCCGTTTTACCACATATACATCAGCGTTCAGTTCCTCCTCGGGCAAAGGATTGAAGATCACTACATCGCCGCGGCCCAGTGCCTGCCACCGGTGCCATCTTGAGGCTATTATATGATCGCCCACCTGTAGGCCGGGATACATAGATAACGAAGGGATATGCGCTGTTTCTATAAAAAAAGAAAGGATGATACCCGTCCATACCACATAAACAGAGATGAGGAGTGAAAAGTCGAAGAAGAGTACCCTTACAATTTTACTGTTGTCGCCCTTTACAAATTCGCGCACTATCACCCACACGCCTACAAATATAAGCACCCACATAAGCGGCGAGAAGGTGCCGCCGCTAACCAGCCGCGCACGTACCATAAAATAAGCGGGCAGCCACCGCTTCTTGCTTACCCTGTTATACTTAAGCCGGTGGTTGGCAAGGCTTTGTGCCGGTGGAGCTGTGCTGCATACATTGCTTTTTAAAATGCCCACCACAGCATTGTTCAGCGCCTCTTGCCGCGGGCTTATGCCGCGCCATACATTGGCCACCTCTTCGGCCAGCATCAGCGGGGTCTTACCATCGGGGTTGGTGTACAGCGTATCGGCACCGTGCGCTAACAAAATGCGCAGGGCCATAGTATCGCGCAGGTATGCAGCAAAATGCAGGGGTGTCCATCCGCGGGCCGAACTTTTATTGATGTCTGCCCCCGCGGCCACCAATTGCTCCAGCACTGCCCGTTCTGTACTATCAGGCCCGGCCAGTGCGGCGTGTACCGGGGTAATGCCATCCTCATCGGCCTCGCTCGGGTCGGTATGCCGGCCCAGTTCTGCGGCCACACCCGCAACATCGCCGGTTTCTGCTGCATGATGCAGCCGGAAGACATAGGTATTGGATAAGATAAGCGATGTGATCCATAACAAGCCAATGAGCCCCAACCCTGTAATTAAAATACCTTTCCTGAATTTCATTTGCCTGTAAAAATAAAAAAGGCAACCTTAATACCGGTTGCCTCAAGCGCTGTGTATAGCAATTATTTTATTTACCGTTTATATCACCGCTTCCACTCGGCTCAGCAACAGCTGCCTTATCGGCCTTTACGCTGTGCGTAAGCTGCACTGCTGCAAATATGCCCGCTGCTGCCAGTATAGCTACTGCTATATATGTTTTGATCTTCTTGCTCATGTTGGTTGTGTTTTGTGTGTTTAGTTATTACCATCATCCGGCTCAGCCACGGCTGCCTTATCGGCCTTTACGCTGTGCGTAAGCTGCACTGCCGCAAATATGCCTGCTACCGCCAGTATGGCTACTGCTATATATGTTTTGATCTTCTTGCTCATATTGGTTGTGTTTTGTGTGTTTAGTTACCACCATCACCCGGCTCAGCCACGGCGGCCTTATCGGCCTTTACACTGTGCGTAAGCTGCACTGCTGCAAATATGCCCGCTGCTGCCAGTATAACTACTGCTATATATGTTTTGATCTTCTTGCTCATGTTGTTTGCTTTTTGTGTGTTTAGTTACCACTATCACCCGGCTCAGCCACAGCTGCCTTATCGGCCTTTACACTGTGCGTAAGCTGCACTGCCGCAAATATGCCTGCTACCGCCAGTATGGCTACTGCTATATATGTATTGATCTTCTTGCTCATATCGTGTGTTTTTATTTACCGTTTATGTCATTGCCT
>CANGNA010000028.1 GCA_947455215.1 Chitinophagaceae bacterium | reverse complement strand
CGACGCAATTACAAATTGCGCCGAACTCTGCGGCTATGCCAACTAAAATAAAAGAGCGAGAAACAGAGCGGGAGCGGAGGGAAAAAAGAGAACGGGAGGCACCGCTTTCGCTTTGCACTCCCGCTCTCTTTTTTGTAGCACGTACGGGAGTCGAACCCGTCATTCCTCCGTGAAAGGGAGGCGTCTTAGCCGATTGACCAACGCGCCATTTCCCCGTTTGGGAGTGCAAATATAGAAATGTTGTTTGAGAAAAAATAACACTGCCGATACATTTATTTCAGAATAAGGTGTCAGCATTATCGCCCGATGGCAACAGTACTAAATTAAAGGCCCCGCAGTTTGCAGGGCCTTTATGTTATTTATTGTTTTACCGGGATGCGTTTCAGCGTTTCCAGCAGGTATTTCCAGTATTTCTGTACCGATGATATTTGTACGCGCTCATCGGGCGAGTGGGCGCCGGTAATATTGGGGCCGAAGGATATCATCTGCATATCGGGGTAGTTAGTACCCAATATGCCGCATTCCAGTCCGGCATGTACTGCGTTGACGTGTGCATGCTCGTGGAACATTTCTTCGTACAGTCCCGACATGATCTTCACTATCGGTGAGCCGGGCAGTGGCTGCCAGCCGGGGTAGCTATTGGTCTGTGCTACACTGGCGCCCATCAACTCGAATGCCGATGTGATGGCATTGGCCAGGTCTATCTTCTCTGTATCTACCGAGCCTCGGGTAAGGCACTGCAGGCTGTAGCTGCCCTCCTTCACCAGTATGCGGGCCACATTGTTAGAGCTCTGCACCAGCCCTGCTATTTCGGGGCTCATGCGGTATATGCCGTTAGGGCAGGCATATATGGCACGCAGCAGTTGCTGCTGGAAGGTACCGTCCATTACCTGTGCCGGCATTGCTGTTGTGCTTATGCTCACCACCAGGTTGGGGTCGGTAACGCTGTATTCGTCTTTCAGCATTGCCGCCATTTGGCCCACCATACCTTGCAGTTTGCCAGCATTAGCTTCTGTAGCTGTGATCACCGCTACTGATTCGCGCGGAATAGCATTGCGCAGACTGCCACCATCTATACTGGCCACCTGTATGCCACAATCTTTGGTCAGCGATAGCAGTATGCGGTTCATCAGCTTGTTGGCATTGCCACGGCCCAGGTGTATATCGCCACCGGAGTGACCGCCTGTAAGCCCTTTTACAGACAGGGTGAACGCCGTGTTACCGGCAGGTGCTACTGTAGTGTAGGTGCCTGTAGCGGTAACATCTACCCCACCCGCGCAGCCTATGGTCAGTTCGTTATCGGCCTCGGTATCCAGGTTCAGCAATATATTACCGGTAAGGAAGCCGCCTTTCAGCTCCAGTGCGCCGGTCATACCGGTTTCCTCGTCTATAGTGAACAATGCTTCTATGGCCGGGTGTTCGATATCAGAGGAAGATAATAAGGTCATGATAGATGCTACCCCGATACCGTTATCGGCACCCAGTGTAGTCCCCCTGGCCCTTACCCAGTCGCCATCTACAAACATGTCTATACCCTGCTTATCGAAATCGAAAACAGTATCGCCATTCTTCTGGTGCACCATGTCCAGGTGGCTCTGCATCACTATGGTCTCACGGTCTTCCATGCCCTTAGTGGCGGGTTTGGAGATGAGCACGTTGCCGGCGGCATCTACCTTTGTGGGCAGCCCCAGGCTTTCGCCAAAAGCCTTGATAAAAGCTATTACACGCTCTTCCTTCTTCGACGGGCGAGGCACGGCGTTGAGGTCGGCAAAATGATTCCATAGTACTTTGGGAGCCAGCTCCCTTATCTGTTCGTTCATACCAGCTGTTTTGGAAGGCCTAAAATAGAAAGAAAATACCTGCGGGCAAAAAAACAGTGGGCGTAGAATTAAATCGTTCGGCCTGCAGCAAAATGGCGCGGAGAAGCTACTTTTTACATAAATAAGAGTATATTGTACGCCGAAATTGTTGTTAATGTCGGATCGCAGATCATTTTTAAAGTTTTCGTTACTCTCATCGGCATTGCTTGCAAGTAGTAAAACATTGTTGGCCTATCATCCGGCTAATAAAGCTAAGTTACCTACTGCAGTAAAAGACCAGCCAATAGTCATCTCGACATGGGACTTTGGCAGGGAAGCTAACGCAGGTGCATGGAATGTATTGCACACGGGGGGGCGGGCACTTGATGCTGTGGAGGCAGGCGTTAAAATACCTGAAGCCGACCCGGAGAACCAGACAGTGGGCTACGGCGGTCGCCCCGACAGGGATGGCCGGGTAACGCTGGATGCCAGCATAATGGACGAGAATGGCCGCTGCGGATCGGTAGCGTGCCTGGAAAATATCATGCATGCCATATCTGTAGCGCGCGCGGTGATGGAGAAGACACCACACGTATTGCTGGCAGGTGATGGCGCACTGCAATTTGCGCTGGAGCATGGCTTTAAGAAAGAGAACCTGCTGACGCCTAAGAGCGAAGCCGAGTGGAAGGAGTGGCTGAAAGAATCGAAATATCAGCCGGTGATGAATGTGGAGAATAAGACACACCGATCTATAGACGATACACCGGGCAACAGCCGCAACCACGATACCATAGGCATGCTAGCCATGGACGCTAAGGGCGACATGAGCGGCGCCTGCACTACCAGCGGCATGGCGTTTAAGATGCATGGCCGCGTGGGCGATTCGCCTATAATAGGGGCAGGTCTGTTTGTAGATAACGAGGTAGGCGGTGCCACGGCTACCGGCATGGGCGAGGAAGTGATCAAGATAGTAGGATCGCACCTGGTAGTGGAACTGATGCGCCAGGGCATGACGCCTGAGCAGGCTTGCAGAGCAGCGGTAGAACGCATTAACCATAAGAACCCCGAAGCATATAAGAACTTCCAGATAGGCTTTATAGCCCTGAACAAGAAGGGCCAGTATGGCGGCTTTGCCCTGCAGAAGGGCTTTAGCTTTGCGGTAAGAAGCGGCAAGGAAGAAAAGATATACACTGCCAAAAGCCTTTATTAATAGCTACAGCCCATGAGCCACCGCCTGTTAGAGATATGCGCCTACAATATACAGTCTTGTAATGCCGCATACCAGGCGGGCGCATCGCGCATAGAGCTATGCTCCAGCCCCGCTGAGGGCGGCGTAACGCCGGGATACGGCATCGTGAAGCATGTAATAGATACCATTGCCATAACGGCCTATATAATGGTGCGCCCCAGGGGCGGCAACTTTGTGTATGACCAGGAAGAGCTGCACATTATGCACGCTGACATCAGGCAGCTGAAAAGTATGGGCTGCCCGGGTGTGGTAGTTGGTCCGCTAACCGCTGATGGCCGGGTGAATGCTGACGAGCTGAAACGCATGACCGAACTGGCCTACCCTATGCAGGTAACGTTCCACAAAGCATTTGACCGGGTGGCCGAGCCCTTTGTGGCACTAGAACAAATAATAGCTGCTGGCTGTCACCGTATACTTACATCCGGCCTGGCGAGCACAGCTACTGAGGGCACAAATGTGCTGCAACAGTTGATACAAAAAGCGGGCGACCGCATTATCATTATGCCTGGCGGCGGTGTACGGAGCAGCAATATCCGCCAGCTGGCAGATGCTACCGGGGCTGTGGAATTGCATAGTTCGGCCATCTTGCCCGGCACTACTGATAATACGTCTGATATTGGGGAGATAAAGCGATTGGTGGAGGGGTTGAGCGCTATCCCTAAAGGGTAGGTATCTTTCGCTCTTACAGAGCTCGATCCTACTTCTTTTATTCCCGGGACTGCATCCCGGGCTATCATCTTTCGGTCTTTCAGACCTTACTCTTCTTAACTAACAAAACGTCATTGTTCAAACCGAAGGGATCTGAGTGCGCTATGCATATCCCTACCCTCTTGTGCCGAGTTCTATTACTTCGCAGTTCTTCATTTGCTTGCCGTCTACTACAAAACGGATGAGTGTGCGCACTTTGTGCCAGCCGCTTCTGCCGGCGGCACCGGGGTTCATGTGCAGGCATTTCAGCTTTTCGTCGTAGATCACTTTTAGTATATGGGAATGACCGCAAATGAATAGTTGTGGCGGGTTGGCTATGAGTTGGGGCCTGATGGCAGGGGCATACTTGCCGGGGTAGCCGCCTATGTGCGTCATCAGCACATCTACTTCTTCACAGTTAAAGCGTATCGTTTCAGGGAATTCGCTGCGGATGTCATAGCCATCAATATTACCGTATACACCACGCAATGGCTTGAAGGCTTTCAGCTTATCTGACACTTCAGCTGTGCCGAAGTCGCCGGCATGCCATATCTCATCGCACTTATCAAAATGGCGAAATACTGCATCATCCAGGAAGTTGTGGGTATCAGATATCAATCCTATCAGCTTCATACTGTTGCCGGCCTGCTCCCTTCTTTAATGTGTAATTTCACGTAGAATATAGAGCCCTGCCCTTCTTTACTCTCTACCCATATTTCGCCTTTGTGGGCATCTATTATCTGCTTGCAGATAGACAGCCCCAGGCCATAAGAGCGCTCGCCCGATGTACCATGGCGCTTGGCGGGCGTGAAGGGTTCGAATATATGGTCGATCATACTATCGGGGATACCAATACCAAAATCCTCCACTTTCATGATCGCATCATTCTCTTCTACGATCAAACTTATCTTAACAAGCGCGCCCTCTTTGCTGAACTTCAGTGCATTGGATATAAGGTTACTGAGCACGCGGCTTATCTTATCCTTATACACATCTACTACCACCGGATAAGGGATGGTGTTGAAGGTGATGATCTGCTTCTTCTCCTGCGCCTTGAACATGAGCAACCCTACTGTCTGGCGCATCAGTTCGTTCAGGTTCACACTTTCCAGTACGCCCTTATCGGCCAGCTTGGCATTACCGCTGAACTCCAGCAATTCGTTGGTGAGGTGCAGCAGGTTCTGTGCCGCAGCTATCGTCATTTCCAGCGATTCTCTCTTCTCCGGATCTTCTTCCTCCTGCATCAGCAGGTCGCTGATGATCATGATACCGTTGATCGGCGTTCGGAGATCGTGGGCCACGATGCGCAATATCCTGTCCTTATCGTCGTTACTTTCCTTCAGCTGCACCATGGCTTCTTCCAGCTGTGCCTTCTGCTCGTTCACCTGCAGGTTAAGGCCCGTGAGCTGGGAGATATTAGTACGGCCACGCCTGTAACTGAAAGACACGAGTGCAATAATGATAAGCGCCACACCCACCACACCAACGGTAGACCATAGGTAAGCCTTGCTCAACTGGGCATCCTTCTTCAGCATGCTCATCTGGTACTGGGTCTCCTGGTCCTTCAGCAGCCCACCATAGTCTACCTTCTTCAGTCGCTCTATCGTCTGCTGTGCGGAATCCTTTAACACCTGGTATTTTTCAAGGTAAACGAGTGCATTACCGAGGTCGTGGCGTCGGCGGGCATACTCGTACATCAGTTTGTGCCAACGCAGGTTCACTGCGGGGTTGCGGAATGTATCGAGGGCTACCCTCAGGTCTTTAAGCAGGGCACCTGCCTTATCGGCCTTACCCTCCTGGAAATACAGTTCGGCCAGCTGCATATTGCTATACATGGCATCCTTATTCTCAAACCCCGGACGGCTGTTGATAGCGATACTCTTCAGCAATAACTGCTCTGCAGTATCTACCCTGCCAAGCGCCATGAGTATTTTGGCCATATTGCCATATACCACTCCACGCGCTTTGTCTTTAGCCACCGGCAGTATGGGCTCGCCGGTATACCGTGCAGCGCCTGTATCTATGAACACCAGTGCCTGCGTATAATATTTAAGCGCGCTGTCATACTCCTTCAGGTTGGTATAAGACAACGCTATGTTGTTCATTTCTTCCTGGGTGCGGTTGTACTTGGTAAAATGATCGCCGCAATGGCTGATCTCGCTGATAGCTTCTTTAAAGAATTCGGCGGCCTCGGCATATTTCTCCTGCCGGTAGCTTACCATGCCCAGGTGATAGGTAGCATTGCTCAACGCACAAGTATCATCATGTACACTTAATCTTATGTTACGCGTTTTGGAATAATAGCGGAAAGCACGGTCCAGGTCGTTGTCTGTAAATGCATAGTCGGCCCTGGCGTCCAGCACATGCGCATATTCCATTGGGTACTTTTCCGTAAGATTGGCACTCTCCAGCACATAGGCACAGCTATCCATCAACAGCTTTGCGGTATCCAGTTTGCCTGTTTCGTAATAATAACCACTCTTTAGTTCCAGGTGCTTAAAGTAAAGATATGCCCCGGGAGATTTGGTATGTTGGAGGATCGAATCGGACCGCCTGATGTAAACCGCATCATGCGATGTGGACATAGCCCGGGCCATATGATCATACAACGTGTCGTAATACGGGGCATCGGTTGCCTCGGTGCCCATATTGCAAGATGCAAACAACGAAGTAAGTATGGCTATCGCTACCCATACAAATGTATTAAATATACTATTTTTAACTCCGTACTTAGTAATGTGCATGACAATCGGGGATAACCGAGAGATGTCAAATATACACAAGATTTACAAGCATAAAAGCATTTAACAATTAGCTATATCTTACCATTGTATTAATTACCTTTTACCGAACTTGTCGTCGGAAAGGCCTGTGTTGATGGCATACTTGAGGTAATTGATCTCAATAGTACCCTTTTGCGGGCCCTGGCTGGCGGATTTGGGTGCTTTAGTAGCTTCCGTTTCATCGTTATAGTCCATGGTAACCCCTTTAGGCAGCTTATAGTCTTTTACATTCATATATATGGTCACCTTATCGGGCAGACCATAATTGGTATAGTGGCCAAAGTCCAGGTCCATGATGACTGTACCATCGTTACGGGTAGTTGTTTCCGCACGCGTAGCTACCAGGTTTGCCTCATCTACCCATATCTTAGTGAGTATGATGTTGGCCATATCATCCTCCGGTATAGCTTTCAGCAATCTCAGTTTTTTGCCCTTTACCGTTACCGGCCCCATATCTATTACTGTAACATTGCCGGATGGTATCAGGTTGCTGATGGTGAGGTTGATGTTCTTCTTCGGCAACATGGAAAGACCACCATTGCGCTCCAGCCTCATCTTATCGGGCGCCTTAAAATAAAGCGTGCCACGTAACTGCGGTACGCGCATAAAGCTCACGTCTATCTTCATTTTCACATCGGCCGTGTAATCTTTCACGGTCAATATTTTGGTACGCAGGGCGTAAAACAGCTTAGTGCCATCGTCGGCCTTCACCTTCAAAGTGCCCGCAAGCACTATACACAACAACAGTATCTTCCTCATGACTTAATATCTTTCTTATTAAAATACCACACTGTGGCAGCTAAAAATCCTATGGTGTAGATTACCAGCACCAAGGCCGATCTGCCGATAGCATAGTACGGGATGGGCGCATCGAAAAAGCCCTTCCAGGCGATCATGTGCGTGGTGAACAGGTATGGCTTTATTATGGTGAAGAGGGGCAGCTCCAGGTTGGACAGTATGGTAAGCACTACCACAATACCCATTGTGGCAATGATGGGGCCGATAGAGTTATCGGCAAAGGCAGACAGCAACAGCGACATAGAGGCTATGGTGGTCATGGCCAGTACAGCGAAGGCAAACGCCAATGCATAGCGCCACATCACATCGTCCTGCAATATCATCACAAAAGCTTCGCTTTTCAGGTTGATCATATCGCCCTTGCCGAATAACAGTAGTGACAAGAACAAGGCAACCACTGCCAGCCATACAATGAGCAATACCGTATATATGAAAGCACCGGTAAACTTCATGAGCACCAGCTTGTAACGGGCAATGGGCTTGGTAAGGAGCAGCCTGAGCGTGCCTGCATTGGCCTCGCCGGCCAGCGCATCGCCGGCCACCAGTGCCACCAACAGGGGTATATGTATCAATAAAGATTGCAGGATGATATAGGCGATGAGATAGCCGTTGAGGATATTGCCCTGTATATCGAATTGCTCATTTACGCCCGACAGCGCAAAGTTGACGAAGCCCTTACCATCGGTGAGCATGGCCAGCTGAATCACAAAAGTGATAGCAGTAACGATGCCGAAACTAATATAGGTACGGGGGCGTTTAAATATCTTAAACAGCTCTATGTGCAGTAATTGAATCATCGGTAAGTGATAAAAAGTATGCTTCCAGCGAATGTCTTGATCTTATTTCTGCTACATCTATCCCCTCGCCCACCAGCCAGCGGTTGAGTGCAGGGATGTGGGCAGGATTCATTTTAAAAGTAAAGGAGTTGTCACCCTGAGCTACCAGTCCTGCGGCCCATTGTGACCCTGCTATAACCGGGCCGGCATTGCCTGTCATTGTTATGTCTACCAGTGTCTCATCAGGGTTCAGCAAGTCATTTACCTTTCCTTCGGTCACTTTGCGGCCCTTGTGCAGCACGATCATGCTTGTGGCCACCTGCTCTATTTCGTACAGCAAGTGCGACGATATGAGTATGGTTTTGCCGTGATCCCGGCTCAACGAGCGGATCAAACCACGCATTTCGGCTATGCCCTGCGGGTCCAGGCCGTTGGTAGGCTCGTCCAGTATCAGCAGATCGGGCTTATGTACCAGCGCAATGGCAATGCCAAGCCGCTGTTTCATACCTTGAGAGTAGGCTTTGAACTTATCGTGCTCCCTACCTTTAAGGCCTACGATCTCCAGCACCTCATGCAGGCGGTCGTGCTTAATGTGCTTATCGCTGAGTGTGGCAAACATCTTCAGGTTTTCCCAACCGGTAAGGTAGCCATACATATCGGGACGCTCAATAATGGCGCCTATCTTGCCCAGCAAATGCCTGCGGCTATTGTTGAACTCAGTGCCATCAATAAATATCTGACCGGCATCGGGGAAGATGAGCCCCAGCAACATGCGCATTGTAGTGCTTTTACCGGCACCATTCTGCCCCAGGAAGCCATACACATCGCCGTGGGCAATGGTAAACGACAGGTCGGTAACGGCTTTGAAATCTTTGAACGATTTGTACAGCCCCTTCGTTTCTATTATAGGTACCAGATGCTAAAGATTTAGACACGCAAGTTACAGAGTAACAATGTGCTAAAAGGATTTACCCGTATCATTTATAATTATCACAACATAAGCAAACAATATAATGCTACGCGCCGGAGATAACAAGATAGCTGCAACGTAGAATTATTGCACATCTTTAACCTGCCGAAGGCTACCGAACACCAATAAAAAATATTAATTTTGGTCGACCAAAAAAGCAGCAATGCCACATTATTATTCATTAGGGTCCATCCCTCATAAAAGGCATACCCAATTCCGTAAACCGGATGGCGGGTTATATGCAGAACAGCTATTCAGCACCGAGGGCTTCTCATCTAACTATTCTCTGTTATATCATGTACACCCGCCTACCCGCATCATCAGGACGGAAGAGCCGGTGGACATATCGCCCAAGGCAGCTACCGATAACATATTGAAGCATCGCTGCTTTAAAGGATTTAATGTAAACCAGGAAGAGGATTACCTGAAGAGCCGCAAGGTGTTCATGTTCAACAACGACGTGGAGATAACCGTGGCGGCGCCTAAAAAGGGACTTACCGGTAATGTATTCTTTAAAAATGCCGATACCGACGAGGTATTGTTCATACATGAAGGACGTGGCGTGGTGAAAACACAATACGGCCAACTGCCCTTCAGCTACGGCGATTATGTGGTGATACCACGCGGTACGATTTACCAGATAGAATTTGAGGACGAGCACAACAGGCTGCTGATCATAGATGCGTTCAGCCCCATTACCTTCCCTAAGCGCTATCTGAGCAAGAGCGGCCAGCTGCTGGAGCACTCGCCACTATGCGAGCGCGATATCCGCAAGCCACAAGACCTGCAAACCATAGATGAGCAGGGCGAATTCCTGATACAAACCAAGAAGAAAGGTCTGCTCTACCCTATATGGTATGGCAACCACCCATTTGATGTGGTGGGCTGGGACGGCTGTGAATATCCTTATATAGTAAGTATACACGATTTTGAACCTATTACGGGCCGCGTGCATCAGCCACCACCGGTGCACCAGACATTTGATGCACATAATTTTGTTATCTGCTCGTTCGTGCCGCGCTTGTTCGACTACCATCCGTTGGCCATACCAGCTCCGTATAACCATAGCAATATAGACAGCGACGAGGTGCTTTATTATGTAGACGGCGATTTTATGAGCCGCAAGCATGTGGAGCGCGGTATGTTTACCCTACACCCGGCAGGTATACCACACGGGCCACACCCGGGAACGGTGGAAAAGAGCATAGGCGCTAAAGAGACCAAGGAATTGGCAGTGATGATAGACACCTTCCACCCGCTGAAAATGACCAATGAAGCACTGGCAGTAGAAGATGACAGATACATTGTGAGCTGGGTAGAGTAAAGTCAAAAGTTAAAGCCTAAAAGTTCCGTGTCTATGTATTGATATGTGTTTTGGGAACAGCGGGGGACAAGCTAATTGACGAAGTGAACATTATAAGATAACTGTTAATGGATCCTAAGGGAGCGACACAACTCAGGGCATTACTAAGAACATCGGCGATGGCCGAATGGAGCGGGATATGACCCTCACTAAAGAGGGTCATTGCGAGGAACGATGCAATCTCACATCGGGACGTATTCGTTTTCGGCTATCATTTAATGATAGCCCTCTGTAGGAGTAAGTAACAACCATTCAATATCGATATACAACCAAAAAAACTGACAATACAATGCAAGCACAGACAGTAAGCCAGAAAATGAAAGAGGCAAAAGACTTTTTGCCCATCAATGGTACAGACTATATAGAATTTTATGTGGGCAATGCCAAGCAGGCAGCACACTTTTATAAAACAGCCTTCGGCTTCCAGAGCCTGGCCTATGCAGGCCCGGAGACAGGTGTACGCGATCGCGCATCGTATGTGCTGAAGCAGGGTAAGATAAGGCTGGTACTGACCACCCCGCTGAACTCTGCCAACCCGATAACAGAACACATTGCCAAGCATGGCGACGGCGTGAAGGTATTGGCACTGTGGGTAGAGGATGCGTATAAAGCATATGAAGAAACAACCGCACGTGGCGGCAGGTCTTATATGGAGCCGATAACACTTACCGATGAACACGGTGAGGTACGCATGGCTGGCATCTATACTTACGGTGAGACGGTGCACATGTTTGTAGAGCGTAAGAACTATAATGGCATATTTATGCCGGGCTATAAAGAGTGGAAGAGCAGCTACAACCCTACTGATGCAGGCCTGCTGTATGTAGACCATTGCGTGGGTAACGTAGGCTGGAACCGCATGAACCCTACCATACAGTGGTACGAAGATGTAATGGGCTTTGTGAATATCCTGTCTTTTGACGATAAGCAGATCAATACAGAATACTCTGCACTGATGAGTAAGGTAATGAGCAATGGCAATGGTTATGTGAAATTCCCTATAAACGAACCGGCAGAGGGTAAAAAGAAATCGCAGATAGAGGAATACCTGGATTTTTACGAAGGTGAAGGTGTGCAGCACATAGCGGTAGCCACCAACGATATTGTAAAGACAGTACGTGAGCTTAAGTCGCGCGGTGTTGAATTCCTGGATGCACCGCCACAGGCTTATTACGACGACCTGTTTAACCGCGTAGGTAAGATAGATGAGGACGTAGCACCGCTGCAGGAACTGGGTATACTGGTAGACTGTGACGAAGAAGGCTATCTGCTGCAACTCTTTACCAAGCCGGTAGAAGACCGCCCTACCCTGTTCTTCGAGATCATACAGCGTAAGGGTGCGCAGAGCTTTGGCGCGGGCAACTTTAAGGCACTGTTCGAATCGATAGAAAAAGAACAAGCCAAGAGAGGCAACCTGTAACAATGACACTTTTTATAAACAAAGCCGTTCCTATGGAGCGGCTTTGTTGTTTTAAGCGTTAATTTAATTCAAAAATAACACCCTGTCTATAAGCTGATTATAAAAGTGTTTACCTTCATATGGCCATAAATTATCGGGAGATGATCTATAATTAACCACCCCGATCGTGGTGACGAAAATCTTCATCCATGTCCCTGATCAAACGGATAGAAAAATATAACGACGGTGCGGCCCCGGTTTTATACGACCTGAAAATGCGTGCGATGGCCGAGAGCCCTTTCCGCTTTTACCGTGGCACCTGTCACCTGTTTGCCGAAGACCTGAGCAAAATATACGAACGAAAGCCCCGCATTAAAGTATGGAACTGTGGCGATGCACATTTTGAGAATTTTGGCTCTTATAAGGGCGATAACCGGCAGGTATATTTTGACGTGAACGATTTTGATGAGGCATTCCTGGGCAACCCTGCCGCTGAACTGACCAGATTTATTACCAGTATTATTGTTGCAGCCATGCAAATGGGTGTATCGTCAGTAAAGATACATAAGGCCGTCAACGACATTCTGCAGGAATATATTGTAACCGTGCAACGGCGCAAGGCGCTGATGCTGGAATCGGAAGTGGCGCATGGTGCCTTTAAGAAATTCTTCAGCCAGATGAGCACGCTGGACCGTGACGACTTTATAGGCAAAAGAACCATTAAAGAAAAAGGACTACTAAAACTAAAGATAGACGACAAACGGTACATATCGCTTGACGAAGAGAAAAAGAAAGAACTCTTTAAAAGCATAACGCCAATGATGGCCAAAAGCAACCGGTTTGCGGAGATGGTATTTGAAGATGCCGCCATCCGCATAGCAGGCACCGGCAGCCTGGGACTGGAGCGCTACTGTGTGTTATTTTACTCTAAACGTAAAGGCAAACAATACCTGCTTGATATAAAAGAAGCGCGCCGGTCGTGCTACGCGGGCTTATCGGGATCGAAACAACCTACGTTCAGGAACAATGCTGAACGGATCATTACAGCGGGCCATATCATGCAGTTTACCCCTGCGGCATTTATTGCCCCGCTTCGGATGGCGGGCAAATGGTTTGTAATAAAGGAACTGCAGCCAACAGCAGACCGAATGTCTTTAGAAGCATTTGACAAGGACTTTAACCGGCTGGCAGAGGTAGCACGGGAAATGAGTAAACTGATCGCCTATGCACATATCCGCAGTTGCGGTAACTACGGAGCATCGACAGTAGATGAACTTGTGCTATTCTCCGACAAAAAGCAATGGCAGCGTGAAGTGCTGGACATAGCCGGTACGCTGGCCATCAAGAACAGTAAATATTACAGAACGTTCTGCGAAAAGATGTGATCCTTATCAAACGCAATTACGATAAATAAGAAAGGTGTTGCCGGGGCAACACCTTTCTTATTTATACAAACAAGTTACTATTGTTGATCCCCGCGATCGCGGCCACCCCTGCCCAGGCGATACTGGATAGAGAGCTGCAATGATGGACTCTTGAACAACTGATTAGATATTATCTTAGATCCATTATCCTTCGCATTATCCCATACAGTTTGCACGTTACGCAGATCGAAGGTGACATTTGGAGCTACCTTGTAAGACAAACCAAATATATAACCGATACCAAAACGCGCATTGAAATCGCCATCGTGAATGGTTGGGGTAGGCGCAACTGTATTATATGCTACTGTAGGACCAACGTACGATGGATCAAGATTAACCGGCTTAGGAGAATCACCGCCATCTGTATTCACACCCAACGTATATACAAAATTGGCACCTCCAAAAAAGCTACATCTACCGGCAGTGTAGCGCATGGTCAACGGCAATTCAAAACTATGCAGTGTTGAGAAGCTGTATGATATGACCATAGAGTCCTTTTGGTATCCGCCAGATACCGGGGTGTATTTATTGAAATAATCATTCATCGAATAATTATTATTCAACCTGTGGAAGTACTTCAATTCAGCCATGAATGTCCATTTCTCATCCAGCTCGAACGCACCGGTGAAACCAAACTGGAAGCCACGGAAGCTGTTAGGGCCGAAGAAAGTACCATTGATACCGGCAGTAAGACCAGGTGCAAACTGAGCATTACCCAACTTGAACTTCACCTCGTTGAACATGTTGCTGAGGCTCTCGGCCATGTTAGCACCATGCTTCTTTCTGTTAGCAGGCTTGTCTATGGCCGGTGCTTTAGCAGGCGGTGCAGCATTAGGCGTAATAGCTGCTAACTCACTCTTTGCTGGCGGTGCAGCAGCCGGGGCCGGTGCATTTGCAGCATTATCTGCCGGTGTATTTGCAGCTACCAGATTATCCTCATCAGCAGCCGGGGTGTTTGTTACCACCGCCTTATTAGCACCGCCGCTTGTTTTAGCAGCAGCTAGCGGATGACCGGGCTTTGATGCGGCAGCCACAGGCTTTGCCGGCGTATTACCCTTCTTATTTTGTGTCCTATTATTAGCGGCGGCCTTCTCTTCTGCAGCGGCAATTGCGGTGCGCTCTGCCTCAGCTTTTTCTGCTGCTGCCTTCTCGCTGGCCATCTTCAGTGCAATGGTCACCTGGTCTATAGATATGGTGTCCATCCTTATGTCCGGATGAGTGCCATATGTGTTGGTAACCGTTTGGTGCATAATGATACGCTCCAACACTTTTTTACCTTCTATAGGCTTAACGGGAGCAATATCAGGCTTGGCAGCCGCCAGTACTGGCTTAGGCTGTGTTACCGGTGCTTTTGCAAAATGAGTAGCGCCTTTCTTATTGTTTTTAACTGTTGGTGCAACATAAATGCCTGCCAGTTTACCTGCCTTTACCACCTTAGCAGTAACGTGGCCAGATGCCAGCGGTGCTTTTGCGAAAGCCCTGCTGTGTTTTGTTGCGCGGGCAACAACCTGTTCTCCGGTGGCAGGCACAACTATGTGGTTAATTGCCGGCGTTACATTGCCAGCAGCAACACGATGCTTTTCTACAGCTGGTGTTGTGCTTACGTGGTTAACAACAGCGCTTGTATGTTTTACCGCAACAGGCCTGGTTACAGCTACTGCATTATCAGCAGCTACCAGCTTGTTATGCTTAGCATTTGTGACAGTAGCGGTATTGATAACAGCTACTTTGCTTTCGTTAGTTGTTGCTACAGCGTGTTCAGCACCTGTAGTATTGATCGAAGTATTAGGTGTGTTATTATTATCGTTTGTGTTAACCCCAACCGTTGCACCTGGTGTTGCTGCCTTTTTAGCGACAAGGGCATTGAGGGCCTTATGATGTCTTACTTTATTTACTTTATGAATAGCTGTTGCCGATGATGCACCTGAAGCGGCTACGCTGCCAGTGGCTTCGGCATTAGATATGCCACTAACGGTTGCTGTTGCAGGTGTAACATCTGTTTTGGCAGATGCAGCAGATGTTTTAGCCCCTGCCCTTGCCTGTGTGGCTGCCTTACCGGCAACGGTAGCGCTACTGCCCGATGCAGGCAATGCACCGGCCAAAGTACCGGGAGTGGCAGGTTCCGCAGGCGCTCTGAACGCTGTGGTCATTTCATAGCCGCCTACACTTACTGCAGCCATAAGCATGGCCACGCCGCAGTAACTCATTACCCTGTTCCAGTAAATGCCCAAAGGTTTACGGCGATCTTCTTCTTCCAGCAACACCTGCATGCGGTTCCATGCACCGGGGCGCTCGGCCTCCGACGCACCGCTGAGGCGCTGCCGTACCAGATCATCAATATTTATGAAGTTATTATCCATATGGATAAATTTTAAGCTTTTAAATGCAATGATAATTTTTCAATTTTCTCTTTCAATTGGCGCCTGCCTTCCGACAAATGCCATTTTGATGTTCCCTCACTTATACCAAGCAGATTACCAATTTCTTTATGGGTAAACCCTTCCATTACGTACATGTTAAAGACCGCCCTGGTTGCTTCCGGTAAACCCTGTACCAGTTGCAGCAGCTGATCGTAGTACAGCTTGTCTGCGTGATCCTTTTGTACTACTTCATCTTTCTCTATCAGCACTACCTTTTCAGCATAACGATTATTTTGCTTTACGTAGTCTGATACAGCGTGAAAAATGATCTTACGAAGCCAACCTTCGAAAGAGCCCTGAAAATTATATTGACCTATTTTTTGGAACGCCCGCAAATAACCATTATTCATCACCTCTTCCGCCTGCATCTCATGGTCTATATAGCGCCGCACCATTGCCATCATTTTTGGGTAAAACAAGTGATACAGCTTCTCCTGGGCGCTGCGCTCGTTACGCACACAACCCTGGATTAGTTGTTCAAGCTCGCTTACCTGACCTGTTGCGGTATATGCCAAAGCTATAGACAAGTATAGTGGTTATTAAATATTTACAAACAATAAGACCGCTACCCTTCCGTAAAGGTTGGGTTACGACCTGTGAATTGATACTAAGTTAACGATTTTGGGGGTAAAAGGGGGCGATACGGGCAGTTTTGGGCGTTATGCCGCACATTAATATTTTACCACTTTAATGGTTTTACTCTTCTTACCGTTAGCTGATAACCGCAAAAAGTAGATACCGGGTGACAATGCACTGATATCGGCAGTGGTATAGGCTCCGGTAAGCGGCTGTGTGGTAGTGATCTGCCCAAGGGCGTTTACGATTGAATAGGAGTCATATACATTAACGAATGTGTGTATATTGAGCGAACCATGAGTGGGTATCGGTGCAACTTCGAATTCGGCAGTACAGTTGTCGACCTGTATTTCCTTTTGTGCAAAACAACCGTTTGGCAAAGTGTACCGAACGGTTTGAATACCACCCGACGAGGGCAGTAACATATTGCTGTTTTGAATAGTTCCATTTGCACCCAAAACCGACCACTGGCCGCCGGCTGTATTATCTGCAAGAACTGTAGTATATCCGGCGCATGTTGTGTCTGTGGCTATTACGGAGGCAGGTTGTTCTTTTACCTCTACGGCAAAAGAAGTATCTGTGAAACCGCACATGTTGTACAATCTTACCCTAGCGGCATCGTTACCTGCATTTCTGCCATATACATAGGCCATGACACGGGCAGCGAATACCTGCTCGATATACTTAACACTATCTATAGAAGAATTAAAGTACAGGTTATTGACCAGGCCGGAATATGTGATAACTACCGAGTCCATTTGCCCGTTACATACAGATATTTTTGCAGGGGTTATTACGGCGGGAGCAGGCTTGTCGATCACAGTTACCTGAACCTGGTACACACTCGTACCACAAATATTAGACGAAACATTGATGATGGTATCCACACCTGCAGCTGTTCCCCAAACTGTACCATCTGCACCTACTGACGCCTTGCCATTTCTGGATGTTGCATAGCCTTCGCACAGAAAGTCAGTAACACCGCTGCTCAACCTTGTACCGGACCATGGGCCCATGCATATAGCCGAGGAACCATTTATGCCGTTGACCTCGAAATATGCATTAGGTATGGGCATTATGGTGATGTATTTAACTGCAGTGTCGCTGCCACACTGGTTGGTCACCACATATAAAATTGAATCATGAACGGCATAGCTACATTCAAAATGACCGGCACTAATACCAGCGACCCAGCCAGAATAGACCGATGCATGAGGATTGGTAGCCAGCCAGGCGCCTCCAGGCACTGAACTCAACAGGTGTATCGAGTCGCCGGGGCATACACTATCCCTACCTGTAATGACACCTGCATCAGGATGTGATAATACAGTTACTACAACATCTGTAGCGGCTGCATAGATCGTATCATGAGCAGCATTTACCAACAAACAGGCAATGCTATCAGCATTGTTCGGGCCTGCAACAACATATACAGGTTGATCTGAGCCAACATTTACACCATTTTTGGTCCACTGGTAGTGTGGTGTTGCAGCGGTAGTTGTTGCAGTGAAAGTAATAGCAATACCTGAACAAACAGAAGTGTCGGATGCAGTGATGGAAATAGTTTGTGCGCTGAGCCAGAAAGGCATTAGCAGGAAAAGGGCAGATAGGTATTTCATTGCTCCTGAGTTATTATCTAAAAATACGAAACAACATACATATAAACAAAATAGCTACCGGCATTAACCGGTAGCTATTGTAAGTTATCAGAACAAAAAATTAATTCTGTTTTGTATTCATCATTTTCTTGGCTTCGATGCTAAGAGTAGCATGAGGTACTGCACGCAAGCGGGCCTTATCTATAAGCTTACCTGTTACGCGGCATACACCATATGTTTTATTTTCTATACGGATCAATGCTTTTTCCAGGTGGTTCATGAACTGGATCTGGCGGCTGGCGAGTTGAACGAGCTGTTCGCGCTCCATAGCACCGCTACCATCTTCTATGTTCATATACCTGTTCTCCGTATCTTCTGTACCGGCTTCGTCTTTACGGGTAATAACGCCCTGCAGATAGATCAGTTCCTTACGGGCTGCTTCTAACCTGTTAGTTATCAGCTCTTTGAACTCTTGTAGTTCTTCGTCGCTATACCTGTAAACGGTGATCGGTGCTACCGGAGCTTCATCAAGCAATGAGCGGTAAACCTCCGGCTGATAAGACGACGCGTTTTCGTCGCTGGTGTGCCTTGACTTGTTTTCCAGCTTTCGATGCGCTACCACTACCTGCGGCTTCCTTTCTATAGAGCGGGCTGCAGGTGTAGCTGTAGGCTTTGGCATAGCCGCAGCCGCAGCCTTAGTGAGCAATGCCTTAGCATGTGCTGCTTTGGCGGCGCTTTTCAGAGCGGCCTTTTTCTCCAGTGCGGTTTTCTTTACCACCGGAGCCGGCTTTGGTGCTGGTTCTGGCTTTGGTGCTACTTTTACTGGTTCCGGCTTCTTAGGCGCTACTTTGGCAGGTGCTGCTTTTACGGGCGCGGCCTTGGCAGGTGCCGCCTTAGGAGCTGGAGCTGCTTTTTTTACAGGTGCTGGTTTTGCGGGTGCTGCTTTTACCGGCGCCGCTTTTTTAGGCGGTGCCGCCTTTTTCACCGGCGCCGCCTTTTTTGCAGGGGCTGCCTTCTTTACTGGTGCTGCTTTCTTCACAGGTGTTTTCTTCTCTATTTTTGGTTTGATAATGGGGGTCGACTTTTTTGCCGGCGCTGACTTTTTTGCCGGGGCACTTTTTACAGCTACTGCTGCTTTAGAAACTTTTTTAGCGGAGGCTTTGACAGGAGCCGCTTTTTTTACAGGCGCTTTTTTAGCTACTGCTTTGGCTGGTACTGCCTTTGCACTCTTTGATGCGGCGGCCTTTTTTGCCGGGGCAGCCTTTACTGCTGCTTTTACATTTTTAGCCGGCTTTGCCGCTGCTGGTTTCTTTGTGGCCATGATCTGGTTATGTTTTTAATATAGATACCTTAAACATTATCTCATTAACATCAATTTCTATTCCACCCTGAATTTCAGGCAGATAATTAATCTTATCTGCCAAAATTTCGGCGCAAATATAATCATTGAAATTAATTATTGCACTTTTTAATGCCTCGCGCTCTTCCATATTCACTACTATCTTGTCTGTCACTTCCAATTCACTTTCTTTCCTTATTTTCTGTATCCGGTTCACCAACTCACGGGCATTGCCCTCATCCTGCAATTCCGGAGTGACCGTTATATCCAGGGCAACCGTAAGATTATCCTTGTTGCCTACAGACCAACCCGGTACATCTTCAGCAATTATATCTACGTCTGCTGTCTCTATCCGTATATCCTCTCCATCTACCGGTAATGTGATACTCTTTTCTTTTTCCAGTATGCTTATCTGGTGCTGGTCCATCTGGCCTATGGCGGCTGCCACAGCCTTCATCTTAGCACCCATACGGGCACCCAGCGACTTAAAGTTAGGCTTGATCTTCTTTTTGATAAACCCTTCACTATCAGTAAGATATTCAACACTTTTCACATTCACCTCGCTCTTTACCAGCTCGGCTATCTTCTCGATCTGCTCCTTGATACGCGGGTCCATTACAGGAACCAATATACGCTGCAAGGGCTGGCGAACTTTGAGATTCACTTTCTTACGTATAGATAAAACTATAGAAGATATATCCTGAGCCAAGTGCATGCGCTCTTCCAGATCTGTGTCTATAAGTGCCTCGTTAGCCACCGGGAACGATGCCAGGTGAGCAGATATGCTCTGGTTACGGCCGGTTACGGCGTTCAGGTTCTGGAACATCCAGTCGCTGAAGAACGGAGCTATTGGTGCAGACAGCAATGCCAGGGTTTCCAGGCACTCATATAATGTCTGGTAAGCACATATCTTATCAAACTCGTATTCCCCCTTCCAGAAGCGACGGCGGCACAGGCGTACATACCAGTTGCTCAATTGCTCGTCCAGGAAGTACTCCATAGCCCTGCCGGCCTGGGTAGGCTCATAATCTTCAAGGAAACGGGTAACATCTTTTACTAACGTGTGTAATGAAGACAGTATCCAGCGATCTATTTCCGGACGCTCATTTACTGGTATGTAATCTTCTTTAAATGTAAATTTATCTACATTGGCATACAGTGCAAAGAACTGGTAAGTGTTGTATAACGTACCAAAATACTTGCGCTGTACTTCTTTAATGCCTTCAAGATCAAACTTTAAGCTATCCCAAGGTGACGCATTGGTGATGAGGTACCAACGGGTAGCATCTGCGCTGTATTTCTGTATGGTATCGAACGGATCGATAACATTACCCAGGCGCTTACTCATCTTATTACCGTTCTTATCCAGTACCAGGCCATTGCTCACCACGGTTTTATACGCCACACTATCAAACAGCATGACACCAAGTGCATGCAGCGTGTAGAACCAGCCACGCGTCTGATCCACACCTTCGGCTATAAAGTCGGCAGGGAAGTTACGTTTCAGTATATCCAGCGCATTAGGCTCGAATGGGAAATGCTGCTGTGCATAAGGCATAGCACCACTATCAAACCACACGTCTATCAGGTCGGGCTCGCGGCGCATAGACTTGCCGCTGTCTGAAACCAGTATGATCTGGTCTACGAACGGCTTGTGCATGTCCAAGTTCCCCCTGTTCACTACCTGGTTGAGACCCAGTGTTTTATTTGCTTTTTCGGCTTCGGCTATCAGTTCGTCGATGCTGCCTATGCACTTCATCTCACCTTCCTCGCTACGCCATACGGGCAATGGGGTACCCCAGAAACGGCTACGGCTCAGGTTCCAGTCCACCATATTCTCCAGCCAGTTGCCAAAACGGCCCTCGCCGGTAGCTTTAGGCTTCCAGTTGATGGTCTTGTTCAGCTCCACCATCCTGTCCTTCATGGCAGTTGTACGGATGAACCATGCGTCGAGCGGGTAATAAACTATTGGTTTATCAGTCCTCCAGCAGTGCGGATAACTGTGTTCATATTTTTCCACCTTAAAGGCGTGACCCGACAGTTTAAGCTGTACAGCTATATCTACGTCCACATCCTTATAATCAGGATCGTCTTTATAATTCTTTACATATCTACCACTGAACTCACCGGTGTAATCGTTGAATTTACCCTCCCGATCGACCATGGTCAGTATGCCGATATCGTTCTTCTTGCCTACCCTGTAGTCATCGGCACCAAATGCAGGGGCGGTGTGTACGATACCCGTACCATCTTCGGTAGTTACGAAATCGCCGGTTATTACCCTCCACGGGTCACCTCCGGCCACTTCGCGGGTATTACCCTCAAATGGTAACAGCTGATCATATCTCAGGCCTTCTAACTCGCTGCCCTTAAACTCGGCCAATATATGCCAGGGTATTACCTTAGTATCAGGCGTAAATAGCGTAAGATCAGCACTTTGCGCCTCCTGTTTGAAGTATTTTCCCAACAGCGCCTTAGCCAGTATCACGTTGGTTGGCTGGTGCGTGTATGGGTTGAACGTCTGTACCAATACATAATCTATGTTAGGGCCAACCGTAAGACCGCAGTTACTTGGTAGCGTCCACGGGGTGGTTGTCCATGCCATAAAGTACACTTCAGCTGCCTTTTCGGCAGGCAGTAAGCCGCCACCTATAGGCAACTGTACGTATGGTTCCCAGGCGTTGCGGGCAATTTCGTGCAGCTTGATTTGCAGCGGATTTACCGGCTGGCCATTATGCACAGGCTTTGCAAGGCTAAACATGGCCACAACCGTAGTGTCCTTTACATCTTTATACGTACCCGGCTGGTTCAGCTCATGGCTACTAAGGCCTGTACCTGCAGCGGGAGAATATGGTTGTATGCTTACGCTCTTATACAGCAGATCTTTATTGAACAGCTCTTTAAGCGCCCACCAAAGTGTTTCTATGTAATTATTATCGAATGTGATGTACGGGTTGTTCATATCCACCCAATACCCCATTTTCTCGGTAATATCTTCCCACTTGTCCTTATACCGCATTACTACCTCGCGGCACTTCTTGTTGTAATCTTCTACTGATATCTTTTTTCCTATATCTTCCTTGGTGATACCCAGCTCTTTCTCTACAAACAGTTCTATAGGCAGGCCATGTGTGTCCCAACCCGCCTTACGCTCTACCAGGTAGCCCTGCATAGTTTTGTAGCGGCAGATCATGTCTTTAAGTGTGCGGGAAATAACGTGATGTATACCCGGCATACCATTAGCACTCGGCGGCCCCTCATAAAAAACGAAAGACTCATTACCCCTACGCTGCTCTACACTTTGTTTAAAATATTCACCGGCTTTCCATTTTGCAAGCATATCCTGCTCTATGGACGGCATATTCAAACCTTTATATTCAGTATATTTATTCATTAATTGTATCTAATAACCAAGAACATATGCAGAAACAATCGAACATAGCTCTCCCAATCTACTAAAAAATTCCGCGCAAAGGTACGGTACATTTTGCGATTATCACGCATAGTGTATTGCAGTTATGCACCATGTATGCACAATTGCGACATTTATTTTTTCAATAGCTCCAACCCTATTTCTGCCCTGGCCTTATTGGTAGCCTCAAGGTCTGTTGGCTTTTCCGTGCTGAACGTATTGGTCCGCGAATCGTATATATCGTTACCATAATATAGTTTTGGCAAATGCCTGGACGATCGCCATCTGTCATATAAGCCAGCATATTCTATGGCATCTAATCTTTTTCCTAACACCTCCTGCTTTACCATCGCTAAAAAAGCTGTATCTACCAGGTCCTCATTGTGCAGAACAATAAGTGATGCCCAACTTCTATCCCGCTCACTGTGCGGGTAACCGTATTTATACAAAATACCAGACACTTTTACGAAATTTACGGAATCAAGAATACTTTGCAGTCGACCTAATGAGTCTTTCTGATATTTAGAAATACCTACTTTATTGGCACCGACCAGTGCCATTCTTTTGAACTTCTCTTTTTCATCCAGTTTCCTTAACGAATCAATTTCGCGCTGATCCAACGTGCCCAACTGGCACATCCAACGGTAATGCTGGTCATATTTAACAGCCTGTTCCAATACATTGGCTATGCTATCACGTATCTTCCGTGTTGTCGGCTGACGTCCTATCTTTTGTGCTATGCATTGGTTGGTTACTATTATGGAAGCTATTATAAGCAGGCGTCTCATTCTTATGTTATTTATACAGTTTTGAAGATATAAAAAAGCCCGGACAAATTGCCGGGGCTATAAAACATCAAGGTATTACAATTTAATTGCGCTTTCCCCTAAAAATATATTTATCGTCACTATTACACCTCCAGTGCTCAACTGAGACAATAAGACTATCCCCGCGTAGCACCACTGTTTCATATATGTGTGATCCCTCATTATTGAAAAGGAAACTGTCTACACCACCGATAGGAAACAGGAGGCGGTTGTATGTACCCGCTACTAACCCCGTATTAGGGCTTGCACAAACATTATCCAGTTTATAACCCGGGCCTGTAACCAAAATAGAGGAATCGGTTCGTAGATAAGAAAGTGTCAGGCAACCATTCACTGACCTGCTCTGTGTTGAACACCCGTCTGCCCACTGTGTAACTGCAAAAGCACCATAAAAACTATCCACTTTATAATACGGCGATGTGATAACGGTATCACCTACAGGGATAACAGATGTTGCACCCTTTTTCTGGCATGCTGCAAAAAACAGCGCTATGAACGATAAAATAAAAATGCGTTGCAAGATCATATTCATGAAATTACAAACGCATAAATGCCAAAAATATTATGTGCGTATGTTATATCTTTCCTATCAATCCCTGCAGATATTTACCATAGCCGCTCTTCATATATACATTCGCCAGTTTCTCCATCTGACCGTCGTTGATCCAGCCGTTGCGATAGGCTATCTCTTCGATACAACCTATTTTAAGGCCCTGGCGTTTTTCGATCACCTCAATAAACTCGCCAGCTTCTATCAGCGAATCAAAAGTACCGGTATCCAGCCATGCAGTACCGCGATCCAGGACACCCACCTTCAATTTGCCTTTTTCCAGGTAAACCTTGTTAATATCGGTGATCTCCAGCTCTCCGCGATGTGACGGCTTGATTGCTTTAGCAACGTCAACTATATCATTATCATAGAAATAGAGACCTGGAACCGCATAATTAGATTTAGGCTGAGCCGGCTTTTCTTCTATGCTCAATACATTATAATTCTTATCAAATTCCACTACACCATAGCGCTCGGGGTCGTGTACCTGGTAAGCAAATACCACAGCACCATCGGGGTTGGCGTTGTTCTTCAACAAGGTGCCCATGCCGGAACCATAGAATATGTTATCGCCCAATACAAGTGCAGCCGGGTTGTTGCCCACAAAGTCGGCACCAAGTATAAATGCCTGCGCCAGCCCTTCGGGGCGAGGTTGAACAACATATTCAAAATTACAACCTATCTGACTACCATCGCCTAACAACTTTTTGAAGGCAGGTTGATCTTCAGGTGTAGTAATGATCAATATATCGTTTATGCCCGCCAGCATCAATGTAGACAAAGGATAATATATCATTGGTTTATCGTACACCGGCATTAACTGCTTGCTTACAGCTATAGTTAACGGATATAAACGGGTACCGGAACCGCCGGCGAGGATAATACCTTTCATACTTTATTTCATAAGTCGTAAGTCGTAAGTCATAAGTCAACGGCTAATGTGTTTACAACATACTCAAGTTAATAAATAAGTTATTTAGTCAGGGATTTTATTAGCCCCCTTACAATTTTTGATACTTCATCGGCCTGCGCTAATAAAATAGTCAACTCTTCTCTATTAATATAATTCAACCGGCTAGCAAGATACAGCATAGATTTCACTTCACTTGCAGAGCCTATAGCATAATACAAAAATCTTATAAATTCTGCATCAGAACTTCTGTCAAATCCTTCAGCAATATTATTTGAAATTGAAACAGCAGCTTTACATATCTGATCGCGAAAGTTCCAATCCTTACTTGCACTAAACTTGCCGTAAACATCAACAGCAAAATCCTGCCCTTTCTTCCAACAAACAAGCTCCTCAAATTTATTGATAATCATATTCGGAGACTTATTACTTACAACTGATGACTTACGACTAATTATACTGTTTAGAGTAATAATTCTGATAGTCGCCTGATGTTACGTGGTCCAACCATTCCTGATTATCCATGTACCAATCTATTGTTTTGGCCAGGCCTTCTTCGAATGTTACAGATGGATACCAGCCCAGCTCTTTGTTGAGCTTGGTCGCATCAATGGCATAACGCCTGTCGTGCCCCGGACGATCTTTAATATAAGTGATCAGCTTTTCGGATTCACCCTCCGCCCTGCCCAGTCGCTTGTCCATCTCTTTACACAGCAGTTTCACGAGGTCAATATTCTTCCACTCGTTAAATCCACCTATGTTGTAAGTCTCACCATTCCTGCCCTTTTCGAATACCAATTCAATAGCACGAGCGTGATCTATTACGAACAACCAATCGCGGGTATACTTACCATCGCCATAAACTGGCAAAGGTTTATTGTTGCGTATGTTATTGATGAATAACGGTATCAGCTTTTCAGGGAAATGATTAGGACCGTAATTATTAGAACAGTTGGTGAGCACGAATGGCATATGATAAGTATTGCCATATGCCCTTACCAGGTGATCTGATGCAGCCTTAGACGCAGAATAAGGCGACTGAGGATCGTAAGGTGTAGTTTCCAGGAAAAAACCTGTTTCACCCAAAGATCCATATACCTCATCGGTAGAGACATGATAAAAGCGCTTTCCTTCGAAATTACCCTTCCATGAAGCCAAAGCAGCATTAAGCAGATTGGCCGTCCCCATAACATTTGTTTGTATAAATGCATTAGGGTCGGTTATAGAGCGATCGACATGGCTTTCTGCTGCCAGGTGCACCACGCCATCGAAATTATATTTTGCAAAAAGCTGGCTTACTTTTTCTGCGTCGTTGATATTAGCATGCTCGAAAGTATAATTAGGTGCCTGCTCAATATCTTTCAGATTTTCCAGGTTACCTGCATACGTCAGCGCGTCGAGGTTAACGATATGATATTCCGGATGTTTCTGAACAAACAACCTGACCACGTGCGAACCGATAAAGCCCGCACCTCCTGTTATCAGCAACGTTTTCTTCATAGTGGCGAAAATAATTTAAAAATCCGAAGATTAAAAAATTTGCCTCCTTTTATACATTCTGCGGCCATTATTATAATATTAAAAATGGGCAATGCCACAAGACATTGCCCATCACTCACTCATAAAACACACATTAGTTGATCGCTATCTCTTTCACCGTAGGCTCTACGTTCTCCTTTTTAGGCAAGGTAATGTTCAGGATACCATCGGTGTACTTAGCTGATATGGCACTGATGTCAATCTTATCATTCAGCGTAAAGCTCCTTTTGAAAGACCGTACATTATACTCTGTGCGCAGGGATTTAGCCAGGCCTTCCACATGCTCTTCCTTCATCTCATTCTTATGTTCATACGAGATGGTGAGTATGTTCTTGTCCACATTCAGGTTGAAGTCTTCCTTCTTTACACCGGGAGCCACAACATGCACTTCGTATGCTGCGTTGGTCTCCCTAATGTTTACCGGCGTTGAAAAAGCACTGGCTTCTTCATTGATACGAGACAAACCTGAGTGGAACATATCTTCAAAAATTCCGCCGAATGTCCTTGGTACTACGCTGTAATTTCTTTTCTGGTACATAGTTTTTTGATTTTGATTTTAATTGTTGTTTTGACAGCAATAATGCAAACGGTATACCAATGAAGAAAATCAGACATTTTGTCAATATGAACAATAAGAATAAGCCATTTTGGCAAAAAGCATGAATATAGCCTGACAACAATAGGTATAAAAGACATCAAATAAGATAATACTATCTGCTGAAAATCAATTATTTGACACTAAAAAAGCAAACTGACGCTTGATGGCAACAAGGCAAAGGGAGTAAAATAAATTTTTGAATTTCGAACCTTTTTCAGATATTTGCCTTACTGACGATGGGTTAGTAAGTACAGTCCCTACCCGACATACCAAGGTATGTCGGGTCTTTTTTTGTGTTTATATGTTTGACGATAGTCATCATGTTGTCCACGCTATATCCACATTCTGTTTGGCGCAAATTGCTGTAGATAATTTGGCACCATTAATGCTAAATGTAAAGCAACACACAACAATGGATAACAGGAACATAAATAGGAGACTTGTAGCAGAGACCATCTCCGTTTTCATTTTCATAAGTTGTATTGCCTGTAGCATTCAATACATACCGGTAGCTTCCACCATCAGGTGGGCCATCTACGCACCGGTACTATTGTTCCAGGGATTCTGGTTTTACAGATTCTATATTGTAGGGCATGAATCATCACATGGCAAGCTCTTCAAAGAAAACAAGACAGCCAATGATCTGTGGGGTTCTGTAATACTGTTGCCGCTTATGGTGCCCATTACTATCTACAGGAAGATACACATGTTCCATCATGGCTTCAACCGCAAAGACCATCATACATCTGCACTCGACACATATGTGATCAAGGGAGAAGCTACATTGATCAGGAAAGCGTACTACTATATTGTGTGGTACATCAGTGTATTCATGGGTGGCTTTTTTATCCACTCGTTGATATCGATACTGCTGTTCCTTTTTGTTCCTGTATCCTTATCAAAGAAAATATCTCCGGCATTCAACAACTGGACCTTCAAAGATCAACTAAAGTCTGTTGCCTTATTTGCCCTTGGTGTAGCGCTACACCTATCTGTCTATTTTGCAGGTGGCAGGGATGTGTACCTGTTCACACTCGGATATCCTATGCTTGCTTTTGCATGGGTATTGTCTATGTTGGTGTATATATTTCACTACGATACTACAACGGGTAATGCGGTACGCTTTAATGTACGCTCGGTAAAACGAGTGCCGGTTTTTTCATGGATACTGATGAACTTTAATGAGCATGCCACACATCACCAATATCCTAATATTCCGTGGTACGAACTGCCGTCGAAAAGCACTCCGCTACCACAAGAGTATTCCGGCAGGAACCAGAATACCTGGAATTTCTTTCGTGCTATTGTCAATCAACTTAAAGGTCCTGTAATTGTATATGAAGATAAAACTGCGTAAGGCACTGCCAACCGATGCCGATGCCTTTGTATATATAAAGGAACAACTGCCGCTCACTTTAACCGACGGCAGCAGTACAAAAGGAGGTTTCCTGCTGGGCACAAATAAAGAGACCTATATAGAATATATTACCAACAGCTATTGCCTGATAGCAGAGGACAATGATCTGGTAGTGGGTTTCGGCATTGTACTGCCCGACCACATATTGCGAGCATCAGACATATGGATAAGAAGAGCAGAAGCTACCTGGAACATAGGCCTCGAAGTATATGAATCGAAATACCTTTGCTACTTCGAGCAGTTTGCATTTTTGCCAGGATATAAACGTGCTGCAATAACGCTGGCATACCACATAGTGAAGCGGGCATTCGGCGAAGGGCATGAAGTGATGTTCACCACTACAGTGAACAAACCCATCCTGAACCTTGCAGCTATCCCATTCATTAATGCTGCCAATGGTATAAAAGCCGGCAATATAAATGAAACCTACCCAATCATAGGACATATCAATTCTGACATCTACCTGCTGGAGGCGACTACGTTTTACCGGCAGTCACAGGCACATCCACTATATCCGTTTGTAAATAGGTATACAATAGACCCTGCATGAGAGAAAAGATAACCCCATACCTGAAGAAACTTACCCACATCCCTGCCATAAGCAGACAATACCAGCTATCGGATAACGAAACTGAAGATAACAGCTATAACGATCCACTGCAGGAAGATGAACATGAAGTAGTTAAAGGTCTGGTACATAAATATGCTAACCGTGCATTAATAAAAGTAAGCTATCAATGCGCTGCGCATTGCAGGTTTTGTACACGCATCAGGCAAATAGGTAAACCGGAAGGCACGCTTACCATCAAAGACATAGACAATATAATAACCTACCTTACAGTAAATAAACAGATAGATGACGTGATCTTATCGGGTGGAGATCCGTTGTATTGCCCGTCTATAACACTACAGATACTTGACAGATTGCAACATATTGACAGTATAAAAGTACTGCGTATAGGTTCAAGGTTGCCGCTGCAGTTACCGTCGGCTATAAAGGCTCCGGCATTAGCGCCATTACTTACACACATCAAGGAGATAAGTGCGTCCAAACCATTTTATATCCTGTTACACATCAACCATCCTAGTGAGTTGACACCTGAAGCCATAGAGGCTATCAGGCATTTGCGCAGCCTGGGCGTAACGCTACTATCTCAAACTGTGTTTTTGAAAGGAGTGAACGACGATGAAAATACCCTAACTCAACTGTACAAAGAATTATACTATGCAGGAGTTATACCCTACTACCTGTACCACTGTGACAATGTACATGGCATACAGCACTTTGCGGTAGCAATAGCGCGGGAAAGAGCAATAGCCACAGAACTAACAGCGAAACTAAGTGGCATTGCCTGCCCTACTTATGTAATAGATATTGAAAACGGCTATGGTAAGATACCAGTGGCGCTTAACTTCACTAATACCGACGCTAATATGTTATCAGACTTTAATGGCAACAGCCATATTATAAAGTAGTGAACAAGGTGAGCATATTGGCTGTCATTACAGGGTGTTGTGCCTGCAGGGCCAGAATATCTTCCTTATCTATACGGAACAACAGGGTATCGGCCTGAGCCCTGGCAGATGCCAGCTTCTGATCTTCAGAATTGATCTTTACAAATACCTCTTTACCACCCTGCTGCATGATCTCCTGCACACCATTGTACATAGACACCGTGCCATAATAAATAATAAATATACTGTCCCCGGCCTCACCCTCGTTGTACACGATCTCGTTATGTTTAAAACGCTGCTCCTTCATTATGCCGGAGATGGCCGCCAGCATATCCTGCGTATAGTGTTCGAAAATAGGAACGCTCTTCAATACCATGATGCGCTCTATCTTCAGGAGCGGATCGCTATCATCGTCGCTACTGAAACCACCACTTGAATCATCGCCTACCATGCGCAGTACAAAAGGCTTACGGCTCAATGCCAGTTTCACCATCTCGCGTATCAGCACTTCCGGATGATCATTGTAGCGGGTCAGCACCTCATCAGACAATACAAGCAGATCGGTATACAAGGCTGCTGCCTGTGTCCAGAAAAGGAATTTACTTTTCTTATCACCCAATAATATAGCATCGCTGGCGTCGGCAGTTATCTGTTGCGGGTAGAACTGCGCGAGGTAGTCTTTAAGTTCCAGCACATCATCATGCTTAAATATCGCCAGGAAGCGCTTGCTGTGATTAGCATCCAAAACCTGTCCCAGGGAATCTGCCACCAGCCTGCTATTGCCACCAGCTGCATCGAACCCTGCAACAATACTCTTGAAGGAACGCTTATCGTACATTAATGACAGCAACAATAACATGCGCCTTTTAGCATTCTTCACCTCCGTTTCCAATGCATCTTTCAGTACAACGGCACCGCTGCCCAGCGTACTGATGTAATAGCAGCTTGTATAAATGAGTAAGCCGACGTTTACCAGCTTCAGCTCGATCACTCCCCTGTCAGCATCTATCTTGTCCGTCTTCAACCCGAACAATACATCAAGACACTCATCCTGCAAGGCCGTTTCGGCAACAGGCAGGATATGCTCAGCCACAATAGTGGCAGCTGCTGTATCATCCAGCAGGCGGCACAATGCCAATACCTGGCGAGGGAATCGCTCAGCGATATCTTTATTTTCTTGTATAAAATTAACTGCCGCTGCCTTGTAGGCCACAATGGCGGGCATTAGTTCGCCCGAAAGGGTATCATCGTCCAACAATTCGAACAGCGGCTGCAATAGCTGTGGGTTAACCAGTTTGCCGGCTGCCATGACCGCAGCCTTACGTACCCGCTCATCAGCATGCTCAAAGTATTTCTGCAGGTAACGGTAATGGCTTTGCAGTTTGATATCGCCGATTATGGACGCTGCCATCACGTTCATCTCGTGCTGCGGGGATGCTATGAGCTCAGTCAGCTTTTGGCCGGCTATCATGATTATTTCCGGATTACCACTCTCCATCAAGCCCCTCAATGCGGCTTCCCTCAGTTTAGGATCAGGGTTTTCCAGCAAGGCATTGTATTCATCGGCAAAGCTATCTTTATAACGTGCCCCCAGGTGCTCTATTGCTGCCTGTCGCACCTCTGTAGAAGGATCGCTGATGCTGAGCTGTATCAGGATGTCCGTATCAGAGAATGGCGTATCTACCGACATCTGCTGTAATGCATAAAGCCTTACCTTATCTGCATCGTGCCTTAAAAGCCTTTCCGGCTCCATCTCGAAGAAATGCGTATTAGCCTCGGAGCATACCTTGTAGGCGTAGATCACATCATCAGGGTTCCTGCTGTTCAGCTTTTCCTTGATGATACGCTGCGAATAACTGTTGAACGAATCTATAGCCCGTGTAACGAGGGTGCGCCTGGTCATAGCCTGGCGGAAGGCATAGATGTAGCGGCGGAAGGCTGCAAAAACGAGTATGGCCATCAGCACCCCCAGGGCCAGTATGATGACTGCCGCTGTATTAAGATCGGGGTATGGCCGGTGACGGATAGCATAATAGATAATAACACCGGCGGCAGCAAGGCCCATTGGCTCTGCCACCGTTTTTATAAATACATATGAACGCTGGCGTACATGACCCGACAATGGTTGTGTGAGCGACACGAATACGGGCATGAACAGCGTGTCCCGCAAGGTTTTACCGCCAGCCAGCAACAAAATAAACAGAGAAAGGAAATGCTCTTCCGGATTGGCAGTTTTACCCAATACCATAACCCCTGCCACTATAATAATAAACACCGGAAGAATAAGCATAGAAGCCATGGCCCCTATCTTTTCCATCACTTTGTTGGTAAGCAACGTTTTACCGATAGCTGTTGCCAGCGCCGCCACACCCAGTACCATACCTAAATAAATAGCCAGGTTAGGCGCATCCCTGAGGCTGTCTTCTATAATAGACAGGAAACTGAAATTGACAATAGTGAAAATAATAGCCAATGCGAATGCCAGCGTACATAACAACAGTAACAGACCTTTACCATCGAACCGGAAGATAGAGCCACGGCTTTCTTCGGACGTTGGCATTTTAGGCTCCTTAGCGTAACGGGGATCGAGCAGCTGGCGGAGCACAAAAAAGTTGAGGAAGAAAGTAAAGGCCGAAATAACAAGCAGGGTGGGCAGCTCTACAACGCGCAACAGAAAGCTTACCGAAAAGTAGCCGATCATGCGGGCGGGTATATCGCGCATATTGATCCACCCAAAAAGGCTTTTGGCCTCTCTGGTCTCGAAAAACAGGTTGGATAACCCCCAGAACTCAAGATCGCTGATAGTGAATAACAGTTTATAGGCAATGAACAGGGCGAATGGCACCCATGTACTGGCCCACAGCTGTGTACCTATATATAATACAGCCACCAACAGCGACATCAGGATAAGGAAGAATGCCCGCTTACGCATGGCTACACGCAATACGATGAGATCATATACGCGCCCTGCCAACAAAACAACAACAGCAGATATTACAAATGCACCGGGCAGATCGGCAGCAACAAAGGGGGCAAGAAATAAGGAATAGGCCACTACAGACAACAGAGACAGTCCGATTCCCTGCAGAAAATAGTATATAAGTAGATGACGGACGCGCGGTGGTTCAACAACACGTACTTCTTCCGGGTGGGTATTGGACGGAGCAGTCTGCATTAATATTCTTCCCTGGCTGATTTAAGACACAATATTACCGCATTGTCTAATTTATTGTTAACAGCTGCCGCACCTATTATGGTTAGCAATTGGTTAACAATACGCATAGATAATAATAACTAATTGTATATAAGGGAAAACCATTAATATAGCTTCAATTTTGCTAATCTGTCTGTCTCTTTATTGATGATACCATCCAGCGCTTTCTGGCGGGCATCCTTGTTCTTATAGACCAGCCTGTGATCGATAACGGCCTTAGCAATATCTTTTACATCATCTTCGATAACATAAGTACGTCCCTGTACCAGTGCGTAAGCCCTGAGGCATTTAAGGAACGCTATACCACTACGCGTAGAGGCACCCAAAGATATTTCGGCATGCTCCCTGGTTCCGCGCACTATGTTGCTTACGCCGCGCACGATCTCATCGTGCACGAATACATTACCTGCCTGGGCCTGCAGATCGAGGATGTCGTTCATGCTGAGTACCTGCGTCAGTTCGGTAAGGTTGCGGGCAATGTTGAGGTATTCCCTGTATATATCCAATTCGGTAGCCTCATCCACATAACCGAAGAATATCTTCATAAAGAAACGATCGAGCTGGGCGGCAGGCAATGGATAGGTACCCTCCATTTCCACAGGGTTTTGCGTAGCAATGGTAAAGAACATACGCTCCAGCTTAAGCGTTGTATCGCCAGAGGTTATCTGGTGCTCGGCCATGGCTTCGAGCAGGGCACTCTGTACCTTGGGAGAAGCGCGGTTGATCTCATCGGCCAACAGCACATTACAGAATAAAGGGCCGCGCTTGAACACGAACTCTTTGTTCACATCATCGAAAATGTGCGTACCGATAAGGTCCATAGGCAACAGATCGGGGGTGAACTGGATGCGCTTGAATACTACCTGCTCACCTGCCCTGTCACCACTGATGCACTGGGACAATGTACGGGCCAGTACCGTTTTACCAGTACCCGGATTGTCTTCCATTAATATATGTCCGCCCGCCAACATGCAGGTTATGACCATTTCTATCTGCCGGCGCTTGCCCCTGATAACTTTTTCAACATTGTCTACCAGTTGTTTTATCGCTACCGCGGCATCTACATTTACATTCTGTGAAACAGGGGTTTCCATCTATCGAGTCTCTTTTGCACAAGTTTACAGATTAATGGCTTATGAAAACATGTGCCTATTCTAATTTTTTGTGAAAAGAACGCTTTACAATTACCAGAAAGGGATGTGTGTATATTATCTCTAATCATTTGTTAACGCCGGACATCAATACTACCAAGGCAAGAATCGTAGTTGAGTGACCATTAATATATTATGATAAAATCCCCCAAAATGGATATAAATCTTAAAAATCCTACCTACCAATTACCTTTTTTTTTATCTTAACGAGCCGAAAACCATACCCACTTAAATCAGGCTCTTACTTAGTATTCTTATTTGAACAATTATGACGAAGATCTTTACGCGTAAAGCGAGCAGTTTTTATGGTTTGCTATTAGCTACAGTATTAACAATTACAGGGTACGTGGCATCAGCCGTAGTGCCGACCATTACATCGGTAACGGCCACATCGGGCCTGCCGGTAACTGGTACTGTGACCATTACCGGTACGGGGTTCAATGATACGACCACACGCAATGTAGTGTGGTTCGGCAATATAAAAGGCACGGTGAATAGTGCATCAGCTACATCGCTGAATGTTACAGTACCGGTTGGTGCCCGATATAGCGAAATAACCGTACTGAACCTGACCACAAGGCTATCTGCCAAATCGCAGGCGATGTTTGCACCGGATTATGATGCAAGCTGCTTTGTGGCCAACAGCCAGACCTTTAAGCCCAGGGTGGATCTGTCTATGACAGGAAGCGCTAACGCTGATCCATACCAGGCAGCAATAGGCGATATAGACGGTGATGGTAACGCCGACATTGTTGTAGCAACTTACGATATTTATTCAAGTCCTTTTGGGTATCTGTACATATATCGTAACAATGGCAGCCAGGGCAGCCTTTCCTTTGATCCGCCTGTGCTGGTGAACACCGGCGGCGGAGCATACCAGGTAAGACTTGCGGACCTTGACGGCGATGGAAAACTAGATATTATTACTGCTAGTTCGGGAACAAACCGTATAGCCTATCTGCGCAACAAGAGTACGCCCGGAACTATCTCATTCCCTGCATATAATTCAAGTATGTCGAGCTATCCAAGCACAGGAGCGCCCGATATCGCTATTGCTGACTTTGACGGCGACGGAAGACTGGATATTGCCGGCAGTGTATATACAGAGAATCTGGTTGAGATATTTTATAACAGAATAGCAAGTGTGCCAACAAATGCCTTCCCTTCCAATAGCTTCAGCGGTTATCACGTAGATTTTCCCGTTGGTGACGTACCATTAAGTATTTGTGCCGCAGATCTTAACGGAGACAACAAACCAGATATTGTGACAGCGAATAGCCTTTCAAATACCATATCAGTGTTGATCAATACATCATCGGCTGATACTTTTTCGTTTCAACCAAATGTTGACTATGCAACAGGAAACAATTGCCGACAGGTGAGATTAATAGACATCAACGGTGATAACAAACCTGAAATAGTGGTTGCTAATCAAAGCTCTAATAGCCTGACCTTGTTCCCAAACAATATAACTACGACACCGCTCACTGCATCATCGCTTGGAACAGGCATATCTATAGCAACCGGCAATGGCCCCGGCGGACTTGACTACGGAGACTTTGATGGCGATGGCAAAACTGACCTCGCCGTTACTCTTGGGACAGACAACACTGTATCTATTTATAAAAATACGTATTCCGGAGGCGCTATCACTGCATCGGCTTTTACACTTAGCACAACCCTATCGACCGGAGGATCTTCCGGACCCGCTGGTGTTACCATTGGAGATATAGACGGAGATACAAAGCCAGATATGGTTGTTGGCAATATAGGCACCGACAACATTTCTATCTTCAAAAATACTGCTACGCCTGATACTGTCTCCATAACCGGTATAGACAGCGTGTGTGTGGCGGCAACCCGTACGCTTACCAATGCGCATTGTGCTAATGAGAACATCTACTGGAGCGTGACCAACGCCAATGCTACCATTGTTGGCGGCGTGGGTGCAGCTGATGTGAACGCTGTGGTAACCGGTGTAACAGCCGGTGTAGATACCGTGATCGGTACAGTAGTTTCGTTATATGACACCAGTTATGTACGCTACATCATCCGTGTACTGCCGGTTGGCGATACAGGTATCATTACAGGTGCAACAGATGTATGTGTGGGTGCAGCTATAACACTCGCTGAAACAGTTACAGGCGGTACATGGAGCAGCACTGCCCCAGCCAACGCCACTGTAAGTGGTGGTGTAGTTACCGGCATTACCCCAGGCAGCACAACCATATTATATACCGTATCATCGCTGAGCTGTGGTTCATTGAGCGCACACCATACGGTAACGGTAAATGCCCTGCCCGATGCTGGTACTATCTCTGGTCCGGGTGGCGTGTGTTCGGGTTCATCTATCAGCCTCACAGCTTCATTGCCTGGCGGGTCATGGTTCAATACACATCCGCTGGTAGCTTCTTCTGTTACTTCCGGCACAACAATAACGCTTACAGGCCTGGCAGTTGGTGCTGATACCATATTATATATAGCCACCACCCCACTCTGCGGATCTGATACTGCGATAAAAGAGGTAGGTGTGGTATCTACAGGTGTTTCCTTATCTATAACAGGACCCGACAGTGTTTGTAATGGCGCAACCATCACCCTTGCTAATGGCGCAACAGGCGGTACATGGAGTACACTGGGTACTGCCATTCTATCTGTAAATGCAACCACAGGTGCCGTAACAGGCCTTAGCACAGGCACAACCACAGTTACTTATACAGTTGCATATGGTTGCGGACCCGTTGTATCTTATAAGAACATCACAGTGAACCCGTCACCTAATGCAGGTACCATAAGCGGGCTGGATAGTGTTTGTAACGGTGCTACTATATCGCTCACCACTTCCGGCACGGGCGGTACATGGAGCAGCAGTGCTACGGGTACCGCCACCGTATCAGCTACAGGTATTGTAGGTGGTGCATCGGCTACACTGGCAACTGCAACAATATCATATACAGCATCCACCTTTAGCTGCGGATCGGCAACAGCAACACATGCCGTAACCGTAAAACCATTGCCTAACGCAGGCGCCATTGTTGGCCTGGATAGCGTTTGCTCCGGTGCTATTATCACCCTTACCAACCCTACGGCAGGTGCCGGCACATGGTCATCATTATCTTCAGCTATCGCTACGGTAAATGCTTCTGGGGTTGTAGGTGGTGTATCTGCTACACTGGCCACTACTTCAATAGTATATACAGCAGCCACATTCAGCTGCGGATCGGCTACTGTAAACCATGCTGTAACTGTAAAACCACTACCTAATGCGGGCTCCATAAGCGGCCTGGACAGTGTTTGTAATGGAGCTACTATCTCTCTCGCCACTACCGGCACAAGCGGCACATGGAGCAGCAGTGCTACGGGCACAGCTACCGTGTCAGCAACTGGCGTTGTAGGTGGTGCATCTGCAACATTGGCTACTGCTACTATATCTTATACAGCATCCACCTTCAGCTGCGGATCGGCAACAGCAACACATGCCGTAACTGTAAAACCGCTGCCTAACGCCGGTGCTATAGTTGGCCTGGATAGCGTTTGCTCCGGTGCTATTATCACCCTTACCAACCCTACAGCAGGTGCAGGTACATGGTCGTCATTGTCTACCTCTGTTGCTACCGTGAATGCTTCAGGTGTGGTAGGTGGTGTATCAGCTACACTGGCCACTACTTCTATAGTATATACTGCAGCCACATTCAGCTGCGGATCGGCTACTGTAAACCATGCTGTAACTGTAAAACCAATACCTAATGCGGGCACTATCAGTGGGCTGGACAGTGTTTGCCGTGGTGCTACCATATCGCTTACTACAACAGGAACAGGCGGAACATGGAACAGCAGCGCTACGGGCACAGCAACCGTGTCAGCAACTGGTGTTGTGGGTGGTGCATCTGCCACACTGGCAACTGCAACAATATCTTATACAGCAGCCACCTTCAGTTGTGGTTCTGCAACTGCAACACACAATGTGACTGTAAAACCACTGCCTAATGCGGGTGCTATAGTTGGCCTGGATAGCGTTTGCTCCGGTGCTATTATCACCCTTACCAACCCTACGGCGGGTATCGGCACATGGTCTTCATTATCTTCAGCTATTGCTACGGTGAATACATCTGGTGTTGTTGGCGGTGTTTCGGCTACACTGGCTACTACTTCTATAGTATATACAGCAGCCACATTCAGCTGTGGATCCGCTACTGTGAACCACGCAGTAACGGTAAAACCACTACCTAATGCGGGTACTATATCAGGTCCGTCTTCAGTATGCTATGGCGCTACTATATCGCTGAATGCTACGGTAGCCGGCGGTACCTGGAGCAGTGCCTCATCGGCTATAGCTACCGTATCGGGTGCCGGCACGCTGGGCACGGTAGGTGGCGCATCTACCACACTGGCATCTACCACCATATCTTATACTTCCAGCACCTTTAGCTGCGGTTCAGCTACAGCTACGCAAGCGGTTACTGTGAATCCACTGCCATCGGTATCGCCTATTGTTGGGCCATCAAGCGTATGTGAGCAATCCAACATCACCCTTACAGATGCAGCACCAGGTGGCGCATGGAGCAGCACCAATACTGCAGCCGCTACCATAGCTGGCGGTGTAGTTGGCGGTGTGGCAGCAGGCAACAGTACTATATCTTATACTGTTACCAACAGCTGTGGCTCAGCAGCCGCAACTGTAGCACTTACGGTTAACCCTCTGCCTGTAGCAGGCATCATCAGCGGTACTACAACCACAGTATGTGAAACAGCAACAATAGTATATACAGACCCAGCTCCTGGTGGTGTATGGGCCAGCGGCAACACAGGCGTAGCTACCGTATCGGGCGGCACAGTTGGTGGTGTAGCAGCAGGTTCTACTCTTATATCTTATACAGTTACCAATGGTTGCGGTACTGCCTTCGATACTATTGATGTGATCGTAAACCCACTGCCACATGCAGGTACTATATCAGGCCCCACATCCGTATGTGAGCAATCATCTGTGTCACTTACAGTAACCAGCACAGGCGGCACCTGGGCATCGGGCAGCACGCCTACGGCCACTGTAACCGCAGGCGGCGTGGTAGGTGGCGGTATTGCCGGTCCGGTGAATATCACCTATTCAGTAACCAACTTCTGCGGCACAGATATAGCCAACTACCCTATGACGGTGAATCCGCTGCCACATGCGGGTACCATAAGCGGCGTGCCTAACCTTTGTCCGGGAACAACTACGGTATTAAGCAGCACACAACCTGGCGGTGTATGGGCCACCACACCAACATCAATTGCCACCATTACAGCAGGCGGTGTGGCTGGTGGCGTAGTGCCGGGCAATGCTACAGTACGATACGTATATACCAATGTGTGCGGATCTGACACTGCTACATATAACATCACTGTAATAGCACCACCGGTGGCAGGTACATTATCCGGTCCGTCTCTGCTGTGTCCGGGCTTTACCATAACACTGAGCAGCACCACTTCTGGCGGTGCCTGGACCACCATGACACCAGCTGTAGCTACGGTGGTTGGTGCTACAGGCGTAGTGGGCGGTGTAGCTGCGGGTGTGGCCACTATCCGCTATACAGTAACTAACTTCTGCGGTGCTGCATTCACTACCAAATCTGTAACGGTGAACCCGATAGTGGTACCATCAGTAACCTTCAACATTACACCAAACGATACCATATGTGCAGGGACAGCTGTAACCTTTACTGCTACGGCCGTAAACGGAGGCCCATCGCCTGCCTTCACCTGGACCAACTACGGTACACCTATAGGATCAGGCAACCCATTTGTATATGCACCAAACAACCTGGATAATATTGGCCTGATCATGACAAGCAGTGCACCATGCCCTGTGCCACCGGCCGATACTACCGGCCCTGTTAGCTTCCTGGTATACCCTGTGGTTACGCCTATTGTTACCATCACGTCATCGGTTCCGGGCGATGTGATCTCTTACCTGGGCCAGCTGGTGACCTTCTTTGCCAACCCTACTTATGGCGGCACCACCCCTACTTTCCAGTGGTTCCTGAACGGTGTAGAAGTGGCAGGTGCTACCTCTGCTACCTATACAGCTTATGTTGAATCGCCGGATACGGTGTATTGCGTAATGACCAGCAATCTGGAATGTACCACCAGCGCAGTAGACACGAGTAACATCAAGATCATTACCATTGGCACCCTGAGCGTGAACGACCTGGATGGTGACCTGGATGGCATCACCATGTTCCCTAACCCTAACGATGGCCGCTTTACCATAAGCGGGAACGTGAGCGGTATGAGCAACACACCGGTGCAATTCTATGTTACCGACATGCTGGGCAAGACAGTATACACCGATAACACCTCAGCAACCAATGGCAGCTTTAAACACGAGCTGCAGCTGGGTGGTAATATACCGGCTGGCAATTACCTGGTGCGGATAGTTAAAGACAATAATGTGCGTACCGTAAGGTTCACACTGAACAATTAATACTACCAAAAGTTGTGAAGCGGAGCACTTATACAGGTGTTCCGCTTTTCTTTTTACATCATGGCAGGGAAACACCAATTTATTAACCAACAATTGCTTCTGGTTGGCGGCATAATTTAGTTTTTTTAGCCAACTAACATTAAGTTTGTAACAGTGAACATCGCCCATCTCATCCTTTGCCATGCCAATCCCGGCCAGCTGAAAAGACTGGTGGACAGGCTCATGCACAGCGATGCCGAATGCTATATTCATGTAGATAAAAAAGCAGATATAACGCAATTCAAAGCACTACTATCGGGTAGCAACATTCATTTTGTCACCAACAGGGTAAAGGTATACTGGGGCGATTACAGCATAGTACAGGCCACTATCAATAGCTTTGAGGAGATACTGGCCACCGGCAAACCATACGATTACATTCAGCTGATGAGCGGGCAGGATTATCCGCTTACAGGCATTGAAGCATTCCACAAATTTCTGGAAAATAACCCCGGCAAGGTGTTCATGCACTACGAATCGGTAGCGGATGTATGGCACGAGGCGATACCCCGTATCAAGAACTACTACCTCTCTCACCTGAAGATGCCGAAGGGTACACACCAGGCCGAGAAGATAGTGAATGCGCTGCTGCCCAGCCGCAAGCTACCTGATGGCATTGTGGCCGTGGGGCGATCGCAATGGTTCACCGCATCGCGCGAGAGCATTACCTATATAGTAGATTACGTGAAGAAGGAACGCTGGGTATCGCGATTCTTTAAGTATAGCTGGGCTGCCGATGAACTTATCTTCCAGACCATCCTTTATAACTCTCCCTTCAGGGAACATATGGTGAACAATAACCTGCTATATCTCGACTGGTCGGCAGGGGAAGCCAGCCCGAAAGTGCTTACCATGGCCGATGCTCCGGCTATCATGGCATCGGGAAAATTCTTTGCCCGTAAATTTAATGCTGACACAGACTGTGAAATATTAGACTACATTGATAATATTGCAGTAACTACCCGGGCCAATTCATGACCAAAAAGGTTTCCATTATCAGTGTCAACTACAACCATAGCCACGTTACCGATGCTATGCTCGACTCTGTATACGCACACAACACGTATGCACCTATAGAGATAATAGTGGTAGATAATGGCAGTAAAGACAACCCTGTGCCTGCCTGGCAGCAGAAATACCCGGGTGTCACGTTCATCCGCAGCGAGGCCAACCTGGGGTTTGCAGGGGGCAATAACCTGGGCATACAACACGCTACCGGCGACTACCTGTTCTTCATCAACAACGATACAGAGATAACACCAGGGCTGATAGAGACACTGGTAGACACGCTGGAACAACACCCGGAATGCGGCATCATATCGCCCAAGATAAGGTACTACGACAAGCCCGACATGCTGCAATATGCGGGCTTTACCCCCATGGACTACTACACCTGTCGCAACAAATGTATAGGCCAGTACGAGACCGATAAAGGCCAGTACGACAACCTTACTGGTGAGACAGGCTACATACACGGCGCAGCGATGATGCTGCCAAGAACAGCCATGGAAAAGGCAGGACTGATGCCGGAGAACTACTTCCTGTATTACGAAGAAATGGACTGGTGCGAAAAAGTGAAGCGTGCAGGCTATACCGTGCGCATCAACATGCAGGCACTCATCTACCATAAAGAATCTATATCTGTAGGAGCTAAAAGCGCGCTGAAAGAGTTCTTTATGAACCGCAACCGCATCCTGTTCATCAGGCGTAACTGCGGGCTGGCTACACGGGCCATCTTCTGGACGTACTTTCTGTGCGTGGTAACACCGCGTAATATACTATCTTACATAAAGGATAAACAGCCATTTACCGGCGTGCTGCTGAAAGCCATATGGTGGAACATGACCCATAGCACCAACAGCACCGACCTTGGCTACCCCGTAAAAAAATAAACCATGATCATAGCATTCTGGATAAGCATATTCATTGTTTTCTATACCTTCTTTGGCTACGGCATAGTGCTGTATGCGCTGGTAAAGCTGCGTATACTGCTGAAGGGCAAACGCCCCATACCCGACAATGGCGGCAACTGGCCCACAGCCACACTTATAGTAGCAGCATATAACGAGCAGGACTACATAATAGAAAAGATAAAGAACACCCTTGCCCTTAACTACCCTGCCGGCAAGCTGGAGTTCATCTTTGTAACAGATGGCTCATCAGACAAAACTCCCGACCTCATTAAGCAATACCCGCAGGTAAAACTGATGCACAGGCCCGAGCGCAGCGGTAAGATAGCTGCTGTGCACAGGGCAATGAAAGAAGTAACCACCGAGATAGCCATCTTTACCGATGCCAACACTTTTCTGAACAAAGACGCCATACTGAACATATGTCGCCACTATGCCGACCCCACCGTGGGTGCCGTGGCCGGTGAGAAGCGGGTAAGCATAGAGGATGTGGCCGATGCTACTGCGGGCGAGGGCTTTTACTGGAAATACGAATCGAAGCTGAAGACGTGGGACAGCGAATTGTACTCTGTGGTAGGTGCTGCGGGTGAACTGTTCAGCGTGCGTACCAATCTGTATATACCGGTGGAGCCTGATACCATTCTTGATGACTTTATGATCTCGATGCTGATAGCCGAGAAGGGCTACCGCATTATATACGAGCCTATGGCCTTTGCCACAGAAACAGGATCGGAGAGCGTAAAAGAAGAGCTGAAACGCAAGGTGCGGATAGCAGCGGGCGGCATACAAAGCATAGTGCGCCTCAAAAGCCTGCTCAATCCCTTTAGCCAGTTTGTGCTGGTGTTCCAATATATCAGTCACCGGGTACTGCGGTGGACGGTAACGCCATACCTGATGATACTGGCGTACTTCCTGAACCTGCAGATAGTATTGATGGGTGGTGGCATCTTCTACCTTATCATATTGGGTTGCCAGGCACTGTTCTACGGTATGGCCCTGCTGGGCTACCTGCTGGAAAAGCGCGACATCCACATCAAGATACTGTTCATCCCCTACTACTTCTGCATGATGAACTACGCGGTACTGGCCGGCCAGCGCCGCTACCTGAAGGGCAACCAGAGCGCAGCGTGGGAAAAGAGTAAGCGGAAGTAAGACGTAATATTATCTATAGACAAGCTGTTGTGATGAGCTATATTTACACAAAGCTTGCCGACGTGTAGAAAAGAAAATGGGCACGCGTATTGTAACACTTACACCCACGGAGTGTCACCCTGAGCCCAGTCGAAGGGCGACACGGACACGGGCTATTGAACAACCCATGTCCGTGCCATGGATTCGACAGGCTCACCATGACACTCCGTAGTAGATGACACTCACAAGCAAAAGCGTAACACCCGGACTGTTACGTTACGTGTTACGTCCCGAAAATCAATGGCACGTACCAGCACGTACCACACGTACTCCGCGTACCATGGTACGTGCGGTACGTGCCGGTACGCATTAGTGTTTAACCAGGGTTGCAGATAATTGTTGCCCGGTATTGTTGCGTAATGCAATGGTGTATGTGCCGGGTGGCAGATCCTGTACCGGCAACTGCCCCTTGCCATTGGTTAGCTGTATTGGAGAAGACAGCACCTGGCAACCTAAAACATTGTATATAACTATATCTGCGTAGATGATACTGCCATCGGTCTGCAGGTATATCATATCGGTTGCGGGGTTGGGATATATATTCAGCTTGTTGGATAGTGGTATGTTCACTGCCGTGTTATCATACATCTCATAATAGTAGTTATTATACCAATCGGGGAAAAAGCCCGGGAAATGATAATACTGCCTGTGTACAGGTAATCCGGAACTATTATAATCATATACATCAACAGCACCCCTTGCAGTATCTCCGAACGAATTGATATGACAGTAAAAAATACTATCCGGCAGATGATTAACCGGTGATATGTTTTTGATCAGTATTGAAGGCTCCTTGTAAGGATGAATGCCGGATGATATCTTATAATTAGTGAATGAATGGTCCGGTACCCAGCCGAAGCTATCGGTCACTAAGTTGTTCAGCGAATCAGTGATGTGTTCTGTTCTCATCACCTTAAGCCTGCCGAACGGATAGTAAGTAAATGAATAATTAGTAGTAGGTACCCAGTTATAAAAGAAAGCTGTATAATAAGATATAGCACTGATATAATTATTAGTATCGTAGCTGTAGATATACTTAGTACGGTACCACCATGCTCCGGCATCCATGTGCATCACACTATCGCACAGAAGCCTGCCCACACCGTCGTAACGGAAGTAGCGTATATCAGTAGTATCGGTCATTGCGGGAGAGGTGTAGGTAATAGAGCGGGAGATATTGCCGAGGTAATTATACTCATTTACGGTATACACGTTGGGGAAGATAACATATAGCCCATGCCTGAAGGTATCTAACGCAGTAAGTACCCGCCCTTCATTATCGTAGGTAAACTGTATGAAGCTGGCATTGGTAACACTATAAGTATATAAAGAGCCTTCTTCAAAGTAATGCAACACAGAATCGGGTCTTGTTTGCGGCATATAATTGGCATTATATATTACGGGCATTACATAATCGTAAGAGTTGAAAGCATATGCGCCATATCCATAGATACGATCAAAAGAAGGATAAAAGATATTATCGTACTTCATGTTATTAAAGTCGAAGTGCGACCTGCCATTGTCACTGTAGTACAGCCGCATAGAATCCGTATTTTCTAACATAAAGGCCTTAAGCCTGCACCCGTCAAAAGCAGTCGTTTTATTATGTGGTTCAGTGCCATGGGCCAGTACCAGGCGGGCTATCTCATCCCGGCGTATATCAGCAGCAGTACAAGAGTTTTTAACCTGTGCCGACAATGGGAAACTGAGCAGCAGGCAGGTAATGGCGGAAAGAATATTTCTGATCATAGCAATGTGTTTACAGTAATAGAATAATGTTGTGTTATTCTATAGACGGTAAACACGTGTGATAACTTGGGTTGATATAAAAAATATTCCCACTATAGAGACGTAACGTAACACCAGAAGTGTTACGCTTTTTGTTACGTTACGTGCAGTTACTAGTTACTTAGCCCCATGTCCGTGCCGCACTTCGACAGGCTCAGTGTGACACTCTGTAGTAGATGACGCACTCTGATAAAAGCGTAATACGTAACGTAACACCAAAAGTGTTACGCTTTTTGTTACGTTACGTGTTACGTCCCTGCAAATCAACAGCACGTACCAGCACGTACCACACGTACTCCACGTACCATGGTACGTGCGGTACGTGCTGGTACGTGGTACGTGCTACTTACCAAGTAGCTCTTTTACTTTGTTGCTTATAAGGTCGCGTACCTGGTTAAAGTCTTGCGGGGCCATATCCCTGGGGTCAGGTATCTGCCAGTCTATATGTGTTTTGGCGGGCATCCAGGGGCAGGCATCACCACAGCCCATGGTCACCACGGCATCGAAGGGGGCATATTCCTTTACCTCGTCCAGGCTTTTGCTGGCGTGTACAGATAGGTCGTAACCCAACTCCTGCATGGCAGCAATGGCCTTGGGGTTCACCCTGCCCGATGGACGGGAACCGGCACTATATGCCTGCACCTGCCCATCGCCATGTATGGTGGCAAATGCCTGGGCTATCTGGCTGCGGTTGCTGTTCTCTATACAAACAAAAAGCACCCTGGTCATACCTTATCTATTTTTATTACGCTTATAGCTATCCACATCAGGTTGATGATTGTGAACCTGGCATCGAAGCCATAGACCATATTCAGGACAATGATGCCCGCCAGTATGATCATGAACCGCTTATGACGGCCCAGGTAGTTGGTTAGTTTCTCCATTGATATATTTTATATTTAGCAACAGCCTGATCCCGGTTCGCAGCAGCTTGCCAGCTTTTCTGCATATACGGTCACGCTGTAGATACCACCTTTTATGCTGCGGTATTCAGCAATTTCCTGCTCCGTAAGATAGCTTTTTAATATATCATCTGGTATCACTATCTCCTTTTGTTTCTGCACGGTCACATTCTTAAAGCCGTTCCTATGTATCAGCTCCAGGTATTCGCTCCTTTGTATGGCACCGGAGATACAACCTGCATACATCTCGGCAGCAGAGCGCAGTTTATCGGGCAAACCACCCTGCAACACCACATCTGATATAGAGAAATGGCCACCTGTCTTCAATACCCTGTATATCTCTTTGAACACACCATCCTTGTTGGGTACCAGGTTCAGCACACAGTTGCTCACTATCACATCGGCGGTGTTGGCTGTTACCGGCATCTTTTCAATATCTCCCTGCCTGAACTCCACATTGTTATAGCCCAGTTGCTCCGCATTGGCACGTGCCTTGGCTATCATAGGTTCGGTAAAGTCTATACCTATCACCTTGCCCTTATCGCCTGTGAACCTGCGGGCCACAAAGCAATCGTTACCGGCACCACTACCCAGGTCTATCACGGTATCACCTTCTTTTATATCGGCAAATTCTGTAGGCAGGCCACAACCCAGGCCCAGGTCGGCATCGGGGTTATACCCTTCCAGCTGGGTATAGTCATCACTCATAATGTTATACACCTCGGTAGAGCAGCCGCCCGCCCCACAGCAAGATGACATATTGGTTTCCTTGTCCTGCAGGGCTATCTCGGCATACTTCTGCCTTACCAGTTCCTTCAACTCTGTATCGTTTTGCATAGTTTGTTGTTTTCTATTTATTGCAATATTGCGATTGATCTGTTCAAAAAAATTTAGCAGCAGGTTTTGGTATTACTTACTTCTTTAAAGAAACTACCAAATACTACTTTATAGTTGTTCCATACCTCGGGGTTGATGCAGTAGCACACGCTCGTGCCTTCTATATTGCCCTGTATCAGTCCTACGTTCTTCAGCTCCTTCAGGTGTTGGGATATGGTGGCCTGTGCAAGCCCAAGTTCATTCACCAGGTCGCCACAAATGCAGGCATTGGCTTTCAGCAGCTCCTGCAATATGGCTATACGTGCTGGATGCGCAATGGCCTTGGCCATTTCAGCAAGTATGTTCTGGTCTGCAGTAAAGAGGTCTTTTTTTGTGGCACCCATATCTATATCGCAATATTACGATGGAATTTTAAAGCGAAAAAATAAATACCCAATATTTTTGTTTTCGAAAGTCTCCGCTCTTAGCCCTGCATATTTGTGAGGACACCTAAAGTGCCGCTGTCCTGTCTTAAGATTGACAGCCCACAAGCGGACGTATTCATTTTAGGAGCGCAACAAACAGCTTAATTATACCACGAAAGCTGTCAGTCTGAAGACAAGACAGTGGCTGATATTGTAATATATTTTTTAGAATACAAAACAGCAATCACGGAGTGTCACCCTGAGCCCAGTCGAAGGGCGACACGGATACGGGCTGTTGAACAACCCATGTTCGTGCCATGGATTCGACAGGCTCACCATGACACTCTGTAGTCAGACGTAACACCAAAAGTGTTACGCTTTTTGTTACGTTACGTGTTACGTACTTGAAAATCACCAGCACGTACCACGCGTACTATGGTACGTGCGGTACGTGTGGTACGTGCTGGTACGTGGCGGTTATATCCACAAAAAATGCCTGCAAAAAATTTACAGGCACTTTTTTATCTTATTTCCTAACGAAACTTATTGATCCTTCGTCATTACTATCAATCAGGGTATAATTTTTCGCAACTCAGCCCCTCTAATTCTATCAGTTATACCTCCTGATCTTCATAACCTTGGCAACCCAGCCTATAATATACTAAGCAGAAGGAGCGGGTGGTTCCTGTGGCGGTTTTTGCCTCGGTGGCCCCTGCTTCTGTTGTTTAGG